>JAAUYQ010000080.1 GCA_014805015.1 Clostridia bacterium
CGGAAATCAGGATGCCACGGCGCGGCATCGCCAGACATGAAACTTTGGTGTGCTACGGCATGGGATGTGCTAGGATGACAGTATACGGCAACAGGTCGGCTTTTTTTTGGGATTTGAAGCCCGCACGGAAATCTGATCACGATCTCTCGGATGCACCGCCAATTGTTCGGACCTGACGCTTCGGTGAACAGGCCAGAGGACGCATGAGAAATTGTTACTGTGGGAGATCAGGCCGTAAATTTTGAGCGAGGTCGAATATTCGTGGAAATTGTTTACGGTTGCTGCTGTGGTATTGATGTTCACAAGAACAAGCTTGCTGTCTGTGTTTTGCGGTCAGGCGGCGGAGCAAAGAGACCCAAGAAAGAGAGCTGGGAATGCGGAACCACCACGCGTGAGCTTCTTGAGCTGAGCGACAGGCTGGAAGCCCTCGGATGTGAGAGCGTGGCGATGGAAAGCACCGGGCCCTACTGGAAGCCGCCCTACAATATTTTCGAGGATGCCGGAATGCCCGCCATCATTGTAAATGCCGCGCACATAAAGAACGTGCCGGGGCGTAAGACGGATCAGACGGATGCTGAGTGGATCGCAGATCTCCATCTGCACGGCTTGCTGAGAGCAAGTTTTATCCCCGACAGGGAGCATCGCGACCTGCGCGATGTGCTAATGCAGCGGCGGAAGATGGTTGAGGCGAGAACAGCTGAGGTCAACAGGATCCAGAAGGTCTTCGAGGGCGCCAACATCAAGCTGGGTTCATTTATCTCTAACGTGATGGGGAAAAGTGGTCTCAGACTGATTGAGGAAATGATTACGGCCGAGGTGCTGACCGAAGAGCGTATCCAGGAACTGAAAGACACCAAGGAGATTGCCAGAAACCTCAGAGCGAAACCGGAAGAGCTGGCAGAGGCCTGCCGCGGCAGCTTGTCGGCCGCCCAGAAGCAGCAGGTCAGCTGCTGCCTCAGACATATTACTGTCCTGGAGGGAATCATCGCGGATCTGGAGCAGGTAATCAATGACCTGCTTACTCCCCACGAGCATGACGGCACGAAAGTGCTCCAGACGATGCCGGGTATCGATGAGACGACGGCAAAGACCATCGTCGGAATCATCGGGACTGACATGACACGTTTCCCATCGCCAGATCATCTTTGTGCCTGGGCCGGAGTGGCTCCCGGCAACAACGAAAGCGCGGGTAAGCGTAAACGGTGCCGGACGCGAAAAGGAAACAAGACGTTGAAGTCAGCTCTAGTTGTGGCAGCAAACTCGGCCGTGAAGTGTAAGGGAACTTTCTTTCATGCCAAGTTCAATGCACTCGTGAAGCGATTGGGCAGGGCAAAGGCAATTATGGCCATCGCGCACTCGATGCTCAAGGCCATTTGGCATATGCTGCTAACCGGGGAATGCTTCGAGGATCTCGGTTCCGACTACTACAACAAGCAGAATACGGAGGGCAAAATTAAACGCATGCTGCAGAAGCTCAAGGAACTTGGCTGGTCACCGGAGTCAGCAGAAGCGGCAGTCAACTGAACCTATCCTCTATTACGGCCATTTGTACGATGGCCTGCTTTCTTGCGCTCTTTTAGGCAGAGACACGGGTTAGTTTCATGAGAACCACAGGAACCTGACCTGAGCGAAACTGAGCCCGAGCGGCTCCGCAACCTGATTTGCTGCTTTTTCAATCTCGAGAGATTTCTTCCGTAAAAGAACCTCCAGCCATTCTGTACGCTTCATGGCCCTACATTAACATAGAATTCTATTAAATAGAAGTCTATGTATTAGGCGTGGCGACGGGGCCTGGCTGAACGTACGTGCCGGCAACAGCGACAGGGCTGCAAAAACGACAACTCTTCAGAAAAGCGGTATGAAGATGCCCGCACCGGCTGCAGTGATTGTCTATCCGACGGACGTCCGTGTATCGAGCAATGCGCAGCTTCTGCACTGCAGCTACGTCCAGACATTGGAATCGCAGAAAGCCGTTCTTCCGCGCCAGCGGTTGGCCACGAACCATGATCAGTCCTGCCTCACTCATGGCTGGAGTCGCCATACAGCGCGTGAAAAAATATACAGGGGATGGCTGGCCAAACGTGATACCCGTGGGAATGCTGCGGGGCACAAAGAATCTGCTGCATGTTTGACGCCGCGTCAGAATGTGTATAATAGCTGCAGCAGACACTGACGTGGCGTCAGAATACAACGTCTGTGTACATCATGCCCTGACGGGCGACAGTACAGAAAGGATTGGCAGGTATGTCGAAAGAATCGGAGAAGATGCCGGAGATCATGCTTGGTGCATGGGCGTGGGGCAATGACGGGACGTTCGGAGACCAGCTCACGGAGGGGAGCCTCCGCCCAGTATTCGACAAGGCCATGGACCTGGGGCTCAACCTGTGGGACACAGCATACGTATACGGCATGGGCACATCGGAGAACGTTCTTGGAAGCTTCCTGAAAAGCGTGCCGCGCGACACATACTACATTTCGACGAAGTTCACCCCGCAGTGCGCTGATCCGAACGCTGAGAACGCAGTTGTGGAAATGTTTGACGGCAGTGCTGAGCGTCTCGGAACGGACTACATGGACTACTACTGGATTCACAATCCGGTTGGCGCTCCGAAATGGATCGAAGAGCTGATCCCACTTGCCAAGAGCGGCAAGATTGGTAAGATAGGCGTTTCCAATCACGATTTGGCCCAGATCAAGGAAGCCCAGGCCATTCTGGAAAAGGAAGGTCTTTCGCTGGATGCAGTTCAGAATCACTACAGCCTATTGAACCGCTCTTCAGAGGATTCCGGGATACTGGAATACTGCAAGGACAACGGTATGGAGTTCTTCTCGTACATGGTGCTCGAACAGGGTGCGCTTTCAGGAAAGTACGACACAAAGCACCCGTTCCCCGACGGATCTGCCCGCGCAGAAAAGTACAATCCGATTCTGCCGGAGCTAGAGAAACTGAACGAGGCCCTGCGTGAGATTGCTGAGGCACACGGCGTATCTGCAGCGCAGATTCCGGTTGCGTGGGCGATTGCAAAAGGTACCCGGCCGATCGTCGGCGTCACGAAGGAAACGCAGGTTGCTGACGCGGCAGCAGCTGCTGCGGTGAAACTTGCCGCTGAAGAGATCGAAAGACTGGAATCGCTTGCGGATAAGGCAGGCGTAAGCACCATCCGCGAGTGGGAAAAGAAAATGGAGTAGGCTGTCCGTCAGATATGTCTGTGCCTGTGTTACCGAAGAAACGGCTGCAGAGTATACTACAGCCAGCAGAGCCCTAGCTCATAAGTGTGGGCACACTGGTGTGGCTGTTGCTTGAAATCCGGACCGGTCGAGTGCCGGCGCGATTGGCAGGCGGCCAAAACTGGATACTACATAGCAAAACTGGGAAGAAGTCTCTGGACAGCGCCGAGAGTCGGCGCAGGAAAGCAAAAAAGCAGGCATGCAAAAGGAGAGCGGGCAACTTTCGGTGTTGCAGCTCTCCTTTTTTGGAAGGAGCTATAATCATGATAGAGCGACAGTCCGTAGCGACACTCATTGACGCCAGCAGGCCGGCGCGTCTAGCTCTGGGAGAAGCGGGTGACAACATTGGACACGCGGCCAGGATGCCGCATAGTTGCGAGGCGGGTGTGCCGTGCGTTCAGGATGCACTTGCTGCACGCATTGCACGACACTCAGCGGCCTGCAGCGCTGGGAGAGTGATTCTGCGTTTGGGAGCGAGGGTTAATGTGGATACCGAGAGATCCGTGGCTCGCATGATGCTCGATTTTCTGATTGCACGAGAACGCCGGAATGCCGGTGCGGTTGGAATGCGCAAATCAAGAATGGCAGGTAGCATCTTGACTGGCAGTGATAGCGCTGAACACGGTGAGAACGTGACTGGTTTGACAGGCTTCGGAACGACACCGAGGCGCTCAAGCTGGTGGTGGAGCACGCATGGGCGTGCTCCTGGGTGAGCTGATGGCGGCCCAGCGGGGCCGGCCCAAGAAGTGCCGGTACCGCAAACTCAGGGAACTCAAGGCTGCTATGAGTGTCAGCGGCGAAGACATTGGCAAGGCGCTCAGACTAAGCGGGTCCGCTATAAGCCGCAAGCTCTGTGGGAACGTTGCCTGGCACGTTGATGAGTGCTATATGGTCCTCGATTTTCTTGGCGTAGACAGGGATATGATCTACTACTATTTCCCGCTGTACGGAGAGGACGTCGAGAAAACTGTGCAGCAGACAGTGAAGTCGTACCTGGCTGCAACAGATCAGATGCTGGTACCGTGCACGCTGATAGACATGCTTGTAACGATAGTTAACGGTATGGCAAAAGGAGGTTTCGGCGCCGCATGATGCGTAAGGCTCAGGATGCGAAAAAGGTCGAATACGGCTTCCTGCAAGCAATTGACGGGGTCCTGCTGACTGCGGTCTCCAATATGTGCTAGCGTTGTGCCAGCGGGCAGCCTGATCTGCTGAGACTCATTTCTCAGGCGTTGCAGAGAGGCTGCCTTCTTCTCGATCCAGAATAGACCATCATCTGGCTCTCATATTGGGCCGAACCGGAAATGGTCAATCTGCGCTATGCGGTTAGGTCCCCTGCATGCGCAGCAGTGTCGCAGCAGGATTTCGACTGGTCTGTCCGATTGTTTGCTGAGGTTCCGTGTGTACGGATTATGCCGGCGTGATAAACTAGATTCACCTGCGCTGCCTGGCAGCACGGTATAGATCAGGAACACCGGGAGGGTTGAGAGAATATGGGCAGCAGAAATCTGGCAGAAAGCGCGTTTGGAAGCTTTTCTGATGAAGAGACACCACTCGCTGAGATTCTGTACGCGGATATGGGGATACTGGATTCGCTCGCGTCTATGCTGGACGGACAGCCGAAGCCGCCAGAGGCTCCCGAACCAGATCCGGAGCCGGAGAGGCGGCGGAGCCCGCGGCAGCGCTCCGCGTATGAGCGGCAGGATGCGGGCCTGCTGATTGATGCGCAGCAGACCAGCCCGCAGCCGGCACCGAAACCAGAGCAGCCCACGCCCAAAACCCCTATAGCAGCTCTTACAGGCGACGCGCGTATCCTTGCAATTCTCCATGAACTGAATATCCCAAAGACCAAAGGTGCCGTGCTTCCTTCATCTGACCGAAGCCTGCTCGTGCACCTGGAAGGCCCATTGCAGTACTTCCGCAAGCGGACTTATGAGAAAGTGATGCAGCGGCAGACGGACCTCAGACTGCTGCTCGAACCCGCGGACACGCAGGCTTCCCAGAATCTGGCTTCCGTTAATCTGCAGGCGCTGGGTCTGGATGCGGTCAGCATTGGGGAAGACGACCTGTCCGGTTATGCGGATCTTCTCGGCGGACGCACGGCAGGGAGCGCGCTCATGGCGTTTCTGCCTGACGGCCCCGGCTTCATTCTGACGCTCCGCGGCAGTAAGCGTCCATTCTACGTTCCGGTACCGAAACAGAATCTGCGCTGCCGACCGCGCCGGATTGAAACTCTGTTTCCTGGTTTTCAGCTCGGGAACTGGAAGCTGCTCGCGTACTTTCCAGCAGCCGTCAGGCACGCTACCGGCAGTGCGAACGACAAAACGGCCGAAGAAGTGCCGCAGAAGACACTGCTGGACGTAGTCAGCGACCAGGTCTTTAAGCAGAACGAAATCCTCGCTGCCTGCGGCTTTCCGACTGACCGGCTTGAACCTATCCTCATTTACCGCGATGTTGCGGTGGCAAAAATCTGACGATGCCGCTTCGTTTTGCATCAGAGAATCTGGACGAGCTGCGCGTGGATGCTGTTGTCCATGAGGAGCAGTGCAGTGCACCGGCTGCAGACGCGGAAAAGGCAGCTGGTGCCGGGAGCGAAGATCTGAATGGAATTCAGATCGTTCACAGAAGCAGCGGCAAACCGCGCTGCGTGATCACCTTGCCTCCTCTGCCTGCTACAGCGGGTCAGGTGAATGAACAGCAGCTTCTTCACGACAGCTACAGTGCCGTTCTTCAGGCTGTGCAGTAGCTGAAACTGAAATCCGTGGCACTCCCGCTTTTAGGGGCCAGAGTAAACAGCAGGTGCGGTCCAGCATCATACCGGGCGGCAGCTGACACCATGGCGCCGGTTCTGCGCGACAGCGACCTCACAGTCTACCTGCCGGCAGATCCCAGAGCGTATATTGAACTTCCAGAGACGCTGGCGGACAGCATCCGCAGTTTCCTTGCGGACGTCTCGGCACCTGTGCTGTATGATGCGGCTCCTATGGCCGCGCCGCGTTTGGCTGAGGAATCGGAGTTTTCCCCAGAAGCGCCGCGCGCGTTCGCTGCAGCAGTCTCCCTGCAGGAAGTGCTGGACAATGTGGGCGAGAGCTTTTCGGAAATGCTCCTGCGTATGATCGATGAGCGGGGCATGAGTGATGCCGACTGCTACCGCCGGGCAAATCTTGACCGCCGCCTCTTTTCCAAGATTCGCAGTAACCGTAAATACCAGCCGAGCAAGCCGACAGTGCTTGCCTTCGCGATCGCACTTGAACTGTTGCTCGCGGAGACCGAGCAGCTGCTGCAGGCAGCCGGCTACGCGCTCTCGCGTGCCAGCCGGTCCGACCTGATCGTGGAGTTTTTATTGAGCGGGGATGCTACGACATCTACACGATCAACGAGGCACTCTACGATTTTGATGAGAGATGCTTGGCAGCTGAGTATGCATAATACGAGAAGGAGGAAAACCTGCCCAGAAGAAAGTCCGGTATCTGCTGCGGCTGTTTGCCCAGGTATGTCTGCCTGTTATGCCAGCATGGCCTGCGCCAGAGCCGGCAGTTCGTCGAGCGCTTCCTGGTGCGGGAACCAGTTTACTTTCACGGGGTCGCCGACGACAGTAAAGCCGCTGTCGGTAAGCAGACGGGAGAGTACCGCGACAGATTCGCCGCTCCAGCCATAGGTACCGAATACGCCGGCCTTCTTTTTTTTGAACTTCAGCTGCCGGATAAATGCCAGGAAACCGGTCATCCCGGACAGAATATCCTGACCGACGGTAGGGGAACCCACCGCTACTGCCTTGGAGCGGAAGATCTCGGTTGCGATGGTGTTCTTGTCTGTCTTGTTAATGTTGAACACCTTCACTTTGGTATCCGGAGACGCTTCACTGACTGCAACGCTCAGTGCATGGGCCAGCTTTTCGGTGCCGCCCCACATCGTATCGTAGACGATCGTTACCTGGTCTTCCTGGAAATCATCTGACCACTTTGCATACAGATCTATAATCTGCTCTGGATGGTCCCGCCAGATCGCCCCGTGGCTGGGCGCAATCATGGCGAAAGGCAGATCAAGCGTGCCAATTTCTTTAAGCTTTGCCTTCACAAGCGGCGAGAACGGGTTCAGGATGTTTGCGTAGTATTTCATCGCCTCACCAAGCAGAATGCCCTCGTCGGCACGATCTGCGAACAGCTCTTCCACTGCATAGTGCTGCCCGAAAGCATCCATGGAAAACAGGATGTTGTCTCCGGTGAGGTAGGTCGCCATGCTGTCCGGCCAGTGGAGCATACGCATCTCTACAAAGATCAGTTCCTTGCCGTTGCCGACGTCGAGGCGGTCTCCGGTCTTGACTACCTGGAAATTCCAGCCGCGGTCGCCATACTGTCCCTTGAGGCTCCGCACTCCGTTTGCCGTGCAGTAGATAGGCGTGCCTTCGGGAAGCCGCTCCATCAGGTCCGGCAGGCCGCTCGAGTGGTCTGGCTCACCATGGTTGGCGATAACTGCGTCCGCTTTACTGAGATCAATCTCCCGTGCCAGGTTGTCCAGATATTCTTCTTTATGTGGAGCCCAGACGGTGTCAATCAGCACGGTCTTCTCTTCCTCGACAACATAGGCGTTCTGGCTTGAACCGTGCTGGATAGCATAGTCGTCGCCGTGGAACTGCTTCAGTTCCCAGTCAATGTAACCGATCCAGCTGACGTTACCGGTGATGTGCCGCTTCATACGTCCCTCCTCTAAATATGACTATTTTGCTTCAGTATACTGAGGAGCAGTCAGGCCTGCAATCCAGAAATAATCTGTTCCTCCGAAAAGGCACATTTTGGAGACCTGCAGATACGTTTTGAATGATATACCTACATGCGAAATGTAGAGTTTTGCACGAAAGTGCCAGGAAGCCCTGCAGAAGCATCAACCCCCCAGTATAATTGTCGCTCCGCAGGCGACCACCCGCCAGAGCTGAACGCGTAGGATGAGAGCAGATCAAAAGTAGGAGGTAACGAAAGTGAACAAAGATCTCACAGAACTGGTTTTCATTCTCGACCGCAGCGGCTCTATGGCAGACTTGGTGCAGAGCACTATTGACGGCTTCAACGACATGATCACCAAGCAGAAGCAGACCCCAGGAAAGGTGCTCGTATCCACCGTCCTGTTCGATGACGAGTCCGAGGTAATTCACGATCGTGTAAACCTCCAGGAAATCCTGCCGCTCACTGAGAAAGAATACTATGTCCGCGGCTGCACTGCGCTGCTCGATGCCGTCGGAGGGGCCGTCCGGCATATTGGGAACATCCACAAGTACGCCCGTGAAGGGGATGTACCAGGCCAGACATTATTCGTAATCACAACAGATGGGCTGGAGAATGCCAGCCGCCTCTTTTCAGGCCGGCAGGTGAAGAAGATGGTAGAACGATAGACGAGGAAGTATGGCTGGAAATTCCTGTTCCTCGGCGCCAACATAGATGCAGCCACAGAAGCTGAGGCCATCGGCATCCGCAGGGACCGTGCTGTGGAGTATCGCGCAGATGCGACCGGTACATCGCTTAACTTTGCTGCCGTCTCGGCCGCTGCCACGGCCTTCCGGGAAGAGTGTGCCATGCCGCAGGACTGGAGCGCACCGATTGCCGCAGACATAAAGCGGCGTGGCCGAAATGAAGACGTTCTGCTCTATGCCGACAAGAAGAGCACGGCAGGTGTTCGGTGAAAAAATCCGGATCAGCTGACAGGGATTGCAGGCACTGTGCAGGCATAATCTGTCGGCTGCAGGGTCAGACAGAACGCTGTTCCTAAACAAGCAGGGGTTCATTGAAAAACTAAACGCAACCCCCACGACGCGACCGACGAATCGAAAGCGGTTGTGGGAAATTTTTAGAATCTGATGCCCATAATCTGGCTGGATTCATTGGATGGAGCCGTTA
>JAAUYQ010000081.1 GCA_014805015.1 Clostridia bacterium
ATCGATTCGGAGCTCAATGCACAGAACAAGCTGTTCCTACTTTGTCAAGCAACGTGCCGCCACTTCGTTCTTGCATGCGCGAACGAATTTCATCGTTTCTTATTCATGCGTTTGTCGTGGTGCCGCCTGGAGGCAGGGCCGCGTCTCTAGCGGTCTTCGGTACGCACCATTGCGCCCTGCACGACCTTAACCGGCACCTCCTCAAAACCGGCCAGCCCCGGTGCCACGACAAAGGCGTTCTGTCTGCCGGCCTTGGCGAGACGCTCTTCCTGTTCCCAGTCCTGCCTGTCCGGCATGACGCCGAACAGCGTCCAGACAAAGCCGGTTGTGCGCCCGAAGGGAAACGCGTGGGCAAGATGCGCGGCGTAGATGACACCGCCGGTTTTCTCCTCAACCCGGTCAGCCAGTTCACTGAGCCGTCCGTCTCCGGAGGAGAGGACAAGCTTTCCCTGCGGCAGATCCTCAGCCAGAAGCCGCTGACCTTCACGCTCAAAATGTTCAATTCTGTGCACGGGCAGACCTGCCGCCTGCATGCGCCCAACTGCTTCCTGGATCATTTCTTCCCGTGTTGCCTGCTGCGTTTCCATAATTTTCCCTCCCGATTTGCTGCCTCCATTCTAGCAATTCAGCCGCTGATCGGAAACACAGGTGCCCTTAAGGACGTTCTGTACTATACTTTGGGCTGGAAGGAGGCTCTCTATGGCCAATATTGCTACGGCGCAGGAAATGGTGGACGAAGCTTTCCGGCGTCTCGTACGGGCAGGTGTCAGCCGGGACGTGATTGACAGTTATGCTGCCACCGGCACCATACCGTTTACGGTGGACAGCATCGCTGCTGAGTACACACAGGCACCGGCAGCGTTCCTGGACATTGCCCGCAGCATCGAGGAGCGGGATCATGTACGCATCTACTACGGGCTCGAAACCGTGATCAGCCGTTTCGATCTGCCGGTCGGTGTCCTGTGGGGATTTCTCTACGTTTCCGAGGACAAGGATTCCTGGCTGGAGACGGCGTCTCTCGACCTGCAGGAATACCCGGCGTACGTGACAGCGCGCAATTACGTCAGCGAAGACTATCCGGAAGCCGGCGAAGCGGACGATTACGGACAGATTATCCTTGAGCGTATTCTGGTCAAGACCTACTTCGGCGGGCTCGTCCGCATCGGATGACCGATTCACCTGCAGATGTCCTGGCGTGGATCGCCCGGCGCGGCCGTTACGTATCCGTGGTCGGAGCCGGCGGCAAGACAACGCTTCTGTATGCGCTCGCGCACGAGGCAGCCGCGCAGGAAAAAAAGTGCATTGTTACAACCAGCACGCATATCTGGCAGCCGAAGTATCTGCCGGTTACCGAAGATCTGGAGGAACTGAAAAAAATCCTCTCGCAGTCCCGGCTTGCCGTCTTTGGACAGCGTCGGGCAGACGGAAAACTTGGCCCGCCTGGAACGCTCGATGCCGCGGCCCTGCTGCCGCTGGCTGACTTTGTCTGGAATGAGGCCGACGGCGGGCGCGGCCTGCCGTGCAAAGTGCCGGCCGCCCATGAGCCGGTCATCCCAGCGGACACAGATGTGGTCCTGGGTGTTGCCGGACTGTCTGCACTCGGACGGCCGCTGAATGATGTCTGCTTCCGCCCGGAGCAGGCAGAATCGCTGCTCGGCAGACCAGCCGCAGCCCAGGTGCGCGGGGAGGATCTCGCCGCGATTCTCCTCTCTGAGGCGGGAACGCGCCGCAGTGTTGGCAGCCGGCCCTATGCTGCCGTTCTTCACCAGTGTGACAGCCCGCAAAGGGCGCAGCAGGCAGAGCAGATCCGTGCTCTGCTCGGCGCAGGCGGCCTCACAGATATTTTTGTCACGGCACGCAGTACGCGCCGGCCACAGGAAAGGAGCTGATAATCCTGGAAACACCAATTGAATTCTGCCGGGGCGGCGGCTGCACCGCCAAACTCGGAGCCCAGGCGATGAACCGTGTTCTGGAAAAGCTGCCGCGCAGCATCCGGGATGACAATCTGCTGATCGGGTTTGACAGCCGGGACGATGCGGCCGTCTACCGTATCACGGACAACCTCGCGACAGTGCAGACACTCGACTTCTTCCCGCCAATGCTCGACGATCCGTACATTTTCGGCCAGATTGCCGCCTGCAATGCGTTGAGCGATGTCTATGCCATGGGCGGTGAAGTGAAAACAGCCCTCAATATTGTCTGCTTCCCGGAACAGATGTCCCTGAATGTCCTGGGCGAAATCCTGCGGGGCGGCAGCGAAAAGGTGGCGGAGGCCGGCGGCGTGCTGGCCGGCGGACACTCCATCGCAGATGACAGTGTCAAATACGGACTGTCTGTCATGGGGCTCGTGGATCCGGAGAAGATGTATCCGAACAACGGCGGCGAACCAGGCAGCCGCCTGATCCTCACAAAGAAGCTCGGCGTCGGCATTATCTGCACGGCCAACCGCATCGGCGCTGCGCCGGAAACAGCCATGCAGGCAGCCGTGGGGTCCATGCTGATCCTCAACAAGGGTGCGGCGGAGGTTCTGCGGGACTATCCGGTGCAGGCCTGCACGGACGTTACCGGATACGGTCTGCTCGGTCATCTGCACGAAATGATGGACGGCCGTCTTTCCTGCCGGCTGAGCCTGGACGCAATTCCCGTCTTTGATGAAGCCCTCGCTCTGGCCGACGAATTCTATCTCACCGCGGCAGCGCAGAGAAACCGCAACTACATAGGCCCGTTTGTACATTTTGAGAATGTGCCGTTTGCCTGGGAGGAAGTCCTGTTTGATCCCCAGACTTCGGGCGGGCTGCTGGCCGCCGTGGCGGCAGACAAGGCCGAAGACTGCCAGGCGGCGCTGCAAAAGGCAGGCCTGCCGGCACAGATCATCGGGGAAATCGTACCAAAGCAGGAGGCGGAGATTACCGTCGCAGGGAACTGAGGGATACGCTTGAGCAGAGAAGAACCAGAAAGGCGCGCCCGCGTTATTCTCGGTCAGAAAGAACGCCGGGTAATCATCACGTTTTTTCAGACAGCGGACGCGATGCAGATGGAGAAAGTGTGCCGGGACAAAGGCATTCCCGGACGGCTCATTCCGGTGCCTCCGGCCATCAGCGCCGGGTGCGGCATGTGCTGGTCCGCTCCGCCGGCCGCGAGGCAGGCTCTAGAAGACGCCATGCAAAGCGCAGGGATCAGCTGCCAGGGCATCTGCGAAATGGAGATCTGAAACTTGATCTATCTTGATAACGCCGCCACGACGCTCATGAAGCCGCCGGCCGTCCCGGAGGCCGTGCTCAGTGCCTTCGGTCACCTCGGCAATGCCGGGCGCGGCGTCAACAGCGCAGCGCTTGACGCTTCGCGCAGCCTTTTTTCTGCCCGCGAGGCCGTCGCTGAACTGTTTCACGCGGCCCGTCCGCAGCAGGTGGCCTTCACCCTGAACGTGACGCAGGCACTCAACATGGCAATACAGGGTCTGTGCGCTCCCGGAGACCGCATCGTCACCACAGCCGCAGATCACAACTCAGTGCTGCGGCCCTGCCGCATGATGCGCGATCAGGGAGCGGAAGTGGAAATCGTACCCTGTGACAAACAGGGCTGTCTCGACTGGCAGGCCATGGAAAACCTGGTTGGGGACGGGACCCGCATGCTGGTCATGACGCAAGCCTCCAACGTGACCGGGAACGTGTACGACATCCGCCGTGCAGCAAAGCTCGCGCACAGCCGCGGGGCTCTGTTTGTGCTCGACAGCGCGCAGAGTGCCGGCCATATAGAGATCAATATGGAAGCTCTGGGTATCGACGTGCTCTGCTTTACCGGCCATAAGGGGCTCTACGGACCGCAGGGAACAGGCGGTCTTTGCCTGCGGCCGGGTCTTGAGATCCGTCCGGTCCTCTCCGGCGGTACCGGCGTGCAGAGCTATAATCCGCATCAGCCGCCGGAAATGCCCACAGTCCTCGAGGCGGGCACACTGAACGGACCGGGAATCGCCGGGCTCGAGGCCGGAGTCCGCTTTGTGCTGGAGAAGGGGCCGGAGACGATCGGCAGGCGGACAGCAGAGCTGGCAGACCGGTTTCTTGTAGGCGTCAGAAAGATTTCCGGCATCATTCTCTATGGAGACTTTTCCAGCCCGAGAACCAGCACGATAAGTCTCAATCTCGCAGACTATGACGCCGCATCTGTCTCAGACGCTCTCTACGAGAATTACGGCATCGCCACACGGGCCGGCGCCCACTGTGCGCCGCTCATGCACGAGGCTCTCGGCACGAAAGAGCGGGGAACCGTGCGTTTCAGCTTCTCGTGGTTCACAACAGAGGCGGAGGTGGATGCCGCCGTAAAAGCGCTCACTGAGCTGGCCAGTGGGCAGAGCGCATAAAGCAGGGTCTGCCAAAGAAAGGAGTTCAGCGGCAGCCCGGACCCGGGGCCGGCTGCAGACAGATACAGATGAAAACCATTCGACTTTTGTATCCCGACTACGTGAGCGGCGGGGCCGGTATGGAAACGTATTATTTCGGGGCAAACCTGATGGTTCATATACTCCCCGAAAATCCGGATCAGCCGCTTGTGCGGGTGGACATTGTCCCGCCGGACGGCCGGGAGCGGAACGTGGATGACGGCATCTACGGCAGGAATGAGGTCCTTGCCGGGATCAGGAGCGCCCGGAAAGCGCTCGAAAAAGAAAAACCGGACCGGATCATAACGATAGGCGGCAACTGTCTTGTGTCGCTCGCCCCGTTCGATTACCTGCACGGTCTGTACGAGAACCTGGGAATCATCTGGATCGATGCGCATCCCGACGTCTCTGTCAGAGAGAACGGCTATCCGAATGCTCACGCCATGGTCCTCGGCGCTCTGCTCGGAAGCGGCGAATCCGCTCTGCGCAGCATGATGCGCAGTCCGGCTTTTTCACCGGAAGATGTTCTTTACGTCGGTCTGCAGGGGCTGCATGATTATCAGGAAAAATTCCTGCGCGAGGCCGGTGTCAACTTCCGGGTCCAGACAGACAGCTTCCTGTCCGAGGAAGAGATCCGGTCATTTGTTGAGCGCTATGATCATGTGCTCGTGCATCTCGACGTGGACGTCCTTGATGCGGCCCTCTTCCATTCGACCTATTTCGCCAACAAAGACCTGGTCGGAGACGGAAGCAGCGGCGGCCGCATGACCATGGAAGATCTGTCTTCGGTCCTGAAGAATATTTCCGATCATGCAGATATAGCCGGCCTGACAATCGCGGAGTATCTGCCGTTCGATGAGTATAAACTGCATAAGATGTTCGCCGGGATTTCCCTGCTGACCGAATAACATCGCCGGACCTGTCCGTGCGGCAGACCGGGCCGAAAAACCTTTCCGTCCGACAGAAAAGAGGTATACAGCCATATGACAAATGAAGTTACTGTAGACGCCCGCGGGCTTGCCTGCCCGCGGCCTGTCATCAACACCAAAGAAGCTGTGGAGGCCATGACCGGCCCCGGCACCGTCCGGACGCTGGTAGACAATGAAATTGCTGTGCAGAACCTGCAGAAATTTGCAGCCCAGCGAGGCCTCAAAGCTGCTGCGGAGAAAAAGAGCGACAATGAATTTGAGGTCGTGCTGGAAGTGGGCGAAGGCCAGTCCGCACCGGCTGCGGCAGAAATCACTTGCACCCCGGACCGGCGCAGCGGCGGCCTGGTGGTCGTCTTTGACTCGGATTCCATGGGACACGGCGCTGACAAACTCGGACGCATTCTCACCAAGGCCTTTATTTTCGCCCTTACCAAGCAGGATGAGCTGCCCGAGATCATGCTGTTCTTTAACTCCGGTGCTTTCCTCACCAGCGCGGATTCGGAATCGCTGGAGGATCTCAAGGCACTCGAGGCCGCCGGAGTCTCCATCCGGACCTGCGGCACCTGCATGGACTTCTACAATATAGCGGAGAAGCTGGCTGTCGGCAGCCCGACCAACATGTACGAGATCGTGGATGCGATGGAACACGCCGGCCGTCTGGTCAAGCCCTAGAGAGGATTCTTCTATCCGTATTCTGATAAGGGGCGCCGGTGACCTCGCAACCGGTGTCGCCTGGGAACTCTTTCAGCGGGGACATGATGTGCTGATGACAGAAGTGGCCGAGCCGCTCGCAGTGCGCCGGCTGGTCTCTTTTTCCCGGGCTGTCTACGAAGGCAGCGCCGAGACTGACGGCGTTCATGCGGTGCTGGCTCGCAGTCTTGACGAAGCGCTCAGCGCGCTTGGCCGCCGGGAGATTCCGGTGATGGTGGATAAGCAGGCTGCGGTACGCGAAAGCTTCGGTCCGGACGTGCTCGTTGATGGCATTATGGCCAAGCACAACCTGGGCACGCGCAGAACCGATGCGCCGCTTGTCATCGCTCTTGGCCCCGGATTTACTGCAGGTGAAGACTGCGATGTCGTGATTGAGACGCAGCGTGGGGAAACACTGGGAATGCCCATATGGAGCGGCAGCGCTCTGCCGAATACCGGTGTGCCGGGAAACATTGGCGGCTGCACGACTGAGCGGCTGCTGCGTTCCGCCGGGACAGGACGCATGGAACCGCTGGTTTCGATCGGCGATCCGGTCGAGAAAGGCCAGGTGGTGGCCCGTACCGGCGGTGAACCGGTACGGGCGCAGATCAGCGGCGTCGTACGCGGCCTGCTGCAGGAGGGTGTCCGCGTCAGTCCCGGCCTCAAAATTGGGGACGTGGATCCACGGAGGGACGCTGAACTCTGCTATCACATTTCCGACAAAGCGCACCGCATCGGCGAAGGCGCTGCCGAAGCCGTATCGCAGCGCTTTTCCTGAGAAACAGACAGAAATCAGGATGCCACGGCGCGGCATCGCCAGACATGAAACTTTGGTGTGCTACGGCATGGGATGTGCTAGGATGACAGTATACGGCAACAGGTCGGCTTTTTTTTGGGATTTGAA
>JAAUYQ010000082.1 GCA_014805015.1 Clostridia bacterium
CGGCAAGAATACGGATCGTCTGACCCGTATTTTCTGCAAAGCTTCCCCGGTCCGATGCGGAATCCCCCTCCTCAAACGGAGATGTGATTTCACATCGACGTTAGGAGGGGGTTGTTCAAATGTCACTGGACGCTAACCTGTCTAGTGAGTGGTGATTGAGAAAATGTAAGGTTTATGTAAACCTATTGCAATTCGCACCTACTTCGGTGATAATCATTTTCAAAGAGGGGGATATTCTGCCTTGTCCACGATAAATCTTTTCCAGATCGTTCAACATCCATAGCTATCCGTAAGCTCATGTCCTTGCGTCCTGAACGGTCTGCTGACACAGACAAAAACAGGAGGTGATGGGACAGATGCGGATTCAAAACAATATACCAGCGATGAACACGCATCGCCGCTACAAGGCCAGCAACGATAAAACAGCCAAGTCTGCCGAAAAACTCTCTTCTGGATACAGAATCAACCGTGCAGGGGATGATGCGGCTGGCCTCGCGATCTCTGAGAAGATGCGAAGCCAGATCCGTGGACTGAACATGGCGACGAGAAACTCGCAGGATGCTATATCGCTGGTGCAGACGGCGGAAGGAGCCCTGCAGGAAACACAGAACATACTGCAGAGAATGGACGAGCTGGCAGTGCAGGCCGCAACTGGGACTAACGAGGATCAGGACAGGGCCGCGCTGGCCAAAGAGTTCAACCAGCTCAAGCGCGAAATCAATGATGTAGCTGAGCAGACAACGTTCAACGACATAAAGATTCTGAATGGAAGCCTGTCGTATGCCGGTTATAGACAAAGTATCGAAACCGACTGGATGAGAACGACAGTCGAAGAACTGCCCCCACTCTCAGATGGAAGTCCAGTAACGGCACTTTCAAAAGTGGAGGCAAGCCCGGGTTCTGCAACTATCCCAGAAGCAGCGGAGAAAGCTGTTTTCAGCGATATACCAGGCCTGTCCAGAACGCTGGCGGAGCACGAAAACTTGTCTACAAACAGACAGGGCACCACCTTTACATTCCAGATTACTGGAATCAGAAAGACTTCAGGAGCAGACGTGACGCTGAACCCCATTGTCATCGACACCGCGGACAGCAGCCTTCCCGCGACAGAACCGCTTGGAAATATCCTGGCAGCTAAACTGCAGGCAGCACTGAACAGTGCTGCCGGAAATTCGCAACGCTCGGTTCAGTTCAAGGACGGACAGCTGACCGTTCAGGACGATGCTTTTGGCAGCCTGGTCTTCCGGCAGATGAGAATCACTTCCGATTGGGAAGACATCTCCTCTACAGATGTGCAGCCCGTCTCAGCAGGCGTACAGGTCGCCACCGGCGGCACAGACAGAGGACAGACTGCCTCGCTGGAGTTTTCGCAGCTGAATGTCCAGCTTCCGCCTTCTGGAACGAACGTCTCGCTCGTGCTTCGTGACGGCAATATGACCTTTCGATTCTCTGCCACAATGAGAGAAGGCATCACGTCCTTCGAACAGCTCTTTCACGCAGCATACTATGCGCAGGGATACAATAAGTACGATGTTTACAGCCATTTGGAATGCACCATCCAAGACGGCCGGATAGAAATTGTAGATGACTCACGTGAGCCGTACCACATCATGTACAGCTCTCTACAGGCCACGATGTCCTGGTCCGGATCGCCAGCCATAAACGTTCCCTTGGGCCCCCTATCAACACCTCGCAACCTGCAGGTGTTTGAAGCGGACTACAGCCCGTCCACCTCGTCTCTAGCCCAGATCTCCAAAGCGGGAGAGAAATACGCCCTCGAGATTGTCGGATCAGACGGTACAAAGGCAACAATGACCGCAGTAGGAGACGGCAAAACTAGTATCGCTAAGCTGCTGACCAACCGCAGCCAGCGCGGGAATAATGTCATGGTTGAGAGGCTCGATGCCGCTGGAAATTACATTCAAGATGATTCCCAGTGGTGCATTGGCTTTTTTGCCGCCAGCGCTGGAGCCGGGAAGTTTGAGTTCTCGATCAAGACAGGTACAGGGTGGCAGATCTTTAGCCCAGATACCACGGCAAACCTGAATCTCAGGACAATCAGGGGCGAGCGGACTGAATCCGCGCCCAATTCCTATACTGGTCGCAGTCCGGAGATACCAGGAAAAGATACAGAGCCAGCATCGAAAACTTGGACAGTCCAGTTTCCATCAAGTGCTGCAAGCGAGGATCCAAACGTGTTGCAGCCAGGTACCAAGCTGCTTATCCATGGCCGAGAATATCTGTTCCGTGGAACCGGACTCATCACTGACCCGGCAAAAGGCGAATTCCATGATCTTGCATCGCTGAAAGCCGCCATAGAGGCCACAGACAGCGATGCGCCCTTTTCGGTCAGTATTGATACGGGCAGCAGCACGCTCACTGTTACAGCAAAGCCAACGGCAGACAGTCCAGATCCAGATCTGGATAACGGCATCTTCACATCATATGCCGACATCAAAGATGTGGATGTCGTGCCTGTGAAAGATGAGCCCGTCAATACCAGGACGACGCTGGAATTTGACTTCGACAGAATGAGTGTCGGTGCTGGAATAGAGATAACCGTAGACGGCAGGAATACCTTCACCGTATCCCGCCAGCAGGGGGATCAGTATGATACGTTCCTCAAACGGATCGATGCGCTACTGGCCCAGAAAATCGGGGACCCTCGCGTCCATCGTTGTAACAACAGACTCATCGCGGAGCGGGTGACCTTAACAGCGGTTATGACTTATGCTCTGCCCACAGAGAAGCAGGAAACTAATGCACTGCGGATCCAGACCGGAGCCTTAGAACATGAGCAAACAGCGATCGCCATCGACTGCATGAACACAGCTGGTCTTGGCCTCGATGGAGAAAGCATCGAAACGCAGGATGCAGCAGGCAAGGCAATTACTGCTGTCCGCGACGCAGTGAACAAAGTGTCAGATCAGAGAGCTACGCTCGGTGCTATGCAGAACCGGCTTGAGCATAAGATTGCCAACCTTAAGGTCAGTACTGAGAATCTGACAGCGGCAGAAAGCCGCATCCGAGATGTAGATATGGCATCGGAAATGGCAGAGCTTACCAAGAACAATATTCTCAGCCAGGCCGCGACAGCAATGCTGAGCCAGGCCAATGCTTTGCCTCAGAACGTATTGACACTGCTTGAGCAGTAATCGCTGACAGAATACCAAAGCCTCCGGACAGAAAGGACAGCAGAGATGGAAGCAAAGGCAAAAACATGTGCATTCACCGGACACCGGCCACAGAGGCTTCCTTTCGGCTTCGACGAAGCAGACAAGCGGTGCACCCGAATCAAACAGGCCCTATGGGATCAGATCGTCTCCAGCATCGATAAAGATGGAGTCAGTCGGTTTATTTCGGGAATGGCTCAGGGCGTGGACACTTGGGCAGCAGAGATCGTGCTGGCCCTGAAAGAGCAGCATCCATCGATCCATCTCGAATGTGCGCTCCCATGTGATACGCAGACCAGAAACCGGTCTGACAGCGAGGTTCAGCGCTACAAAGGGATTCTGGAGATGGCGGATCAGGTGACCTACGTGCAGCACGAGCATACCAAGGATTGTTACATGAAACGGGACAGATACATGGTAGACCATGCCGATATGCTGATCGCCGTCTGGAACGGAACGCGCAGCGGCACAGGATATACAGTTGAGTACGCACAGCAGAAGGGCGTTCCCGTTACCGTCATCGACCCGGGTACAGCCAGGAGATGGCACCTAGATTGACGGCATCCCAAATGAGGACCAGAAAACATGGATATTTGCGAGATCATGCATCGCGTCTTTGCTCACGATCCGATGGCGACATTTGTGGCGCAAGCTTCACTGCCCCTGGACCGCTATGTCGAGATTATCGCTGGGGCACCTATACCACTGCAGGAAAAAGCAGAACTGCTGCGAGTACTTGCTGATGAGACAAAATCTCCTGCCGCTGCCTGGGCACTGCAGGAGACCGAATCTGCTCTGCAGGCCTTGGAGACGAAGCTGGGGGATTTCCTGCTGATCTCTGAATGCTGGTACGATCCGCAAGTGGGCTTAGAAAAGTCAAACACCCTCTGGCCGTGCGCCAGTCTGGATCAGGCCCGCATTGCCATCAGGCAGTACATGGATGGAGAGGAATTCACAGAAAATGACTGCAGGTGGTTCCACATAGAAAAGTGGGAACTGAACGAAGACGGTAAGTATATTTCCCCATATATGTATGTCCTTATTGGAGACGAGGTCACATTCTTTGCACCGGAAGACGATCGTTGCTATTCCCGTGAGGAGGATGGGGAATATGTTGACTCGTTTGCCTTCTACATGAGCAATAATCTGTACCTGCCGCTGCCTGTACAGGTCGGCGACATCGTCTGTTTTGATTGTGCGCCTTTTGTCAGCAAGACCAACGGTGTGATCCTGGAAACAAAAGTCAATGGATTTACCGACTGCTGCACAGTCCAGGCTATGCACAGAAGCGATGACATCAAATGGTCAACAGGCGCTGTCATCCACAGTCATGTATTCCCGCATAATGCATGTCCTCAGTTTTCCCCACTGTACAGATTAGCTCCGGCCGAATCAGATCTTCCGGAGGCCGACCACATCCTGACTGAGGTAAGCGAATTCCTAAAAACAGACGAAAAGGGAGGACATACCATGTTCGACTTTCTGCGCGGCGATGGGAAGGACGAAACAGATATCCGGAAGTTTATGGCAGCATGGCCGTCAGAATAAGAAGAACAGAAGCATGGGGAGCGACATACAAAGGCCGGAAACCTGGTCCCAATCAGGACCGCGTTCTGGTCGCCGCAGATATCATCCGTGAGGGGCACATCTCGTATGCTGGCGATCCACCACTGATTATTGCTGTTGCAGACGGCATATCCGGAGATGCTGGCGGTGACATCGCGGCACAGACAGCGCTTGAAACAGTGAGGGACACAGCCCCAGGAAATCTCAAAAGCGCTCTGCACGTAATGGCGGCGGCCAATACAAACATCCATGCTGCCGCTGCGCCAACCGCGGGCATGCGAAACATGTGCACGACGATAGCGGTCGTCTGGCTCCATAAAAACAAGCTGATATGGTGCGCAAGAGGTGACACGCCGATTTTCCTGGTAACAGACAGCGGCACTGTACAGGCGAATGCCCTGCACACCGGAAAATACGGATTGCTGACCAGCTATCTGGGAGCCGATGCCGTTGTAACCCCGGAATCCACCAGCTTCGGTATGCTGAAACTGAAGCCTGCCGAGGTCCAGGCCGCCGCTGTCATGAGTGACGGCATCTGCAAATACATCCCAGATGAAACTCTCCTGGGAATGCTGGCTGACGACACGCGGCAGATAGCCGCTATCGGATCGGAACTTATGCGCAGTGCATCAGCGAATGGTTCCCCGGATAATCTCTCATTCGTCATGGCACGCTTTTGGGCTTGAGCAGCAGTACAGTGCTTCCCGGCCTAACAGAAGTTAGATAGATAGCAGCAGATCGCTTCTCTGGCCTCACCCAGCCTCTGGCTGTACCCGGTCAGCCCAGCCGGCCCACGCTGCCATAACTTAGCGGCCGGCTGTCTCCAATGGCAGATGGCCGCTCGCAGTGGCTGGAAACGATGACAGGTCAGCACCGGAAACAGCCGTGCGCTCCACTTCCTCATTCCGCAACGAATTAAGAAAATCCCTGAACGCAACAGCATCCATTTGAGTACTTCTCCGGATCCGCGACACGGGCATTCCAGATCTCAGCAGATCATAGGCCTCTTCCTGGGAACGGGAAGACGGACGGACTTTTGGCAGAAGTGAGATCCTCCCAGCGTTGATTTCGGGCTCCAAATCCAGGAAGTCCTGCAAAGGCATTTTGTCATAGACATGGCCCCGGCTGTCTTTCACTGGGGCATCTGTCCCTGAGGTCTCCTTATCGCGGCAGATAGTAACTGTCTGCGTCTCCGGCTTTTGCTGCAGGATGCCCCGAACCGCGCTGCTGATAACCCGCAGCCAGTCAAACGCAGCCGAGGACAGCCGGAAATACAGATCCGTGCATCCCTCTGTCGTGTTCGTTTTCCCGCCGTATCTGGCTCGGCAGTACAGCTGATTCAGGTCTGTTGTCAGGTCCCAGAGAAGCAGCGCAACATCCGGATCCTCAGAATCTGAAGATAAGATATTGTCTGCCTCAGCTGCCAGGAAAGTCTGCAGGGCTGCACAATACGGATCGCTTGTATCGAACGGGTACGACTCCACATCCGCACGCGTAAGAAGACCGCTGTCCAGGAGCCATTCCCTGGCAAGATTGATATATGTTGTGCAGATCAGCGGATCATTGCTGTCCTTGTACAGAAACAGCAGGTTGGCCAGTTCCAGTTCGTAATCGTCTGTATCTTTCCCACCAAATGGATGGAAAGGAACCGGCAGCAGTTTACCATCGTTTCGAAGCATCCAGGCATCAGGCATACATTCTCTCCCTTTGAACGCCAGTCATACCGGAACACAGATTAGTCCGGAGATTGCGGGGCCCTGTCCTCCGCTCAGATCGGATCGCCGAAAATAGCGGCTCGCACCACCTTCCCAATCGCAGCTATTTGAGCAATTTTCTTCGCATTCCTGCGAATATAGTCCTCAGCAGTGCTGATCGTTTTCTCATCCAGATTCTCAGACTGAATCCAGTTCCTGCGCGGCAGACTGTACATCCCCATGTTCTCCCATCTGTCTTCTGATATAACGAGCATCTCGCCGGTATAGGGCTGCCTGCAGGCCACTTCATATGGCCAGGCAATAGGCGGCCCTATAAAAGACGCTGCCACCTGATACCAGGGACCTTCCGGCAGCAGCCTGCAGCAGTCTTGATTCGGCTGGATCATCCGCTGCTCCTTTCTATCCGAAGCACAGGGCCTCTATTTCTGCTCGGAAGTCTCAAAGTACGATTTGAAATTATAGATTGGACGGATCGTCTTCACGATCGTCGCAGTATCACCGATGTTGCCGGTAATCTCGTTGGCATCCTTGTAGGCCATTGGAGATTCATCGATAGTCTTCCAGTTGACGCAGGTCGAGAACACCCCAGCCTGATCCATCGTGGCCTTATACTCATCGAGCGTAAAGGTACGTGTTGCTTCCGTCCGGGAGTACTGCCGTCCTGCACCGTGCGGTGCAGACTGATTCCAGTCGTCGTTGCCTTTGCCGATGCAGATCAGGGAACCGTCCCGCATATTGATCGGAATGAGGATTCGCTCACCTTTCCTGGCGGACACGGCGCCCTTGCGGATCATGTTGGTCTCATGATCGATATAGTTGTGTACTGTCGTGAAGCTGCCCAGAGGATCGAGACCGTACCCTTCGCACAGCAGCTGCGCAATCATCTTCCGGTTTTCGTTGGCATAATCCTGGCAGATCTTCATATCATGGATATAGTCGTCAGTATACTTGCCGTGCAGAAAGGCCAGATCCCTCGGGACCGCAGCCTGCTTGGTCTTGAACTCCTGATGCAGCTTCCTGACAGCTTCCTGCAGCTCAGATCTTCTGCCGGCTGCCTTGTATTCGTCAATCAGTTTCTGACGAGCATCCCAGAGCTCTTCCATACCGATCTGCAGGTGCCAGGCAACAGCCTGATGCGCTTTGCAGACTTCCTGCCCAAGCTTGCGGCTGCCGGTATGAATCACGAGGTACTTGTTGCCGTCGTCATCCTCATCGATTTCGATAAAGTGATTGCCGCCGCCGAGCGTTCCGATCGCCCGCTCAGCATACCTGGCATTCGGAAGTTCCCGCCGGCAGGTAAGCTCCTTGACGGCATCAAACTTTGTCTTGCGGCCGTCGTGAATGTATCGGCCGTGGGGAATCTTCTCTCGGACCACTGCATCGAACTTTGGCAGATCGATATCCACCGGTCCGAGTTCAACGGTCAGCATGCCGCAGCCAATGTCGACGCCAACTATATTCGGAATGACCTTATCGCCAAGATCTGCCGTAAAACCGATCACGCAGGAAGCTCCTGCGTGGCAGTCCGGCATAATGCGGACAGAGGCATTTGCAAATGCGGGCTGATCAAGCAGATCCCGGATCTGGACCTCGCAGGCTTCTTCGAGGTTGTCCGTGAATACTTTTGCTGTGTTGTATTTTCCGCTGATCAGTTTCATGTTACCTCCTTAAGGCAGATACTGCCTCCAGATGTCTTTCAGCTTGCTTTCCTGCTGTTCTATTTGCCGCCGGAGATCAAGGCATTCACAGGCGGTCTCCCGATACTCTTCTCCAATTTCCTGCTGCCGTTCCATCGGCGGCAAAGGCACCGGCAGCTGCAGCAGATTTGACCGGGACAGGTTCAGCGCCACAGCACCGGAACTGACAGACTGCAGAGATGCAGCCCCATCACGGCTGGCGAAGTAGGACTGCAGATAATATGGCAGCACCTGCTCCTCGTCCAGCTTGAGGACATACATGTTGTCCATGGCAACAAGCGTAACGTCCGTATCGTTCTCCACCACGGCAGATCTGAGTTCTGAACCTGACAGTGACATTTTCGCCAGCACGAGAGCGTGATGCGGGATGACATGCGATTTCAGGCTCTCCGGGAGCTGTGTCAGGTACACCGCTGTCATATCATCCGCACGCAGAATGCCGTCTTTCAGATCTGACAGATAAATGCACCGCACACTGGTCGGTTCATCTGAAATGTAGTCGTCCAGGCTTTCACGTTTCACTTGAGCGCCGCGCTGAACATGGTGCACGATATCGCCCAGGGGGCGTATGTTGCTGCAAATCTCAGGAAGCATGTATCTTATCGGGAACCAGTTGTACCCTTCGCTGCGGACAGCATCTGCTGTCACGTCCGCTCTGATTTCCCTCGTTTTCCGCTCATCTGACAGAATCTCGGCAGCCCACGTTTCTGCTGCCTGATCATCCAGGTCTGTCTGGCTGCCGCTGAGCGTATTGATAAACCGGATTATGCCGCTGTCATTGGTGCCAAGAACCAGCAGGCAGCTGACCAGGTTCTTGCCGAACCGCGATCGCGGCAGCACCACAACCATCTTCAGAAGATTCCGCTCGGTAAAGAACTGTCTCACTTCGGCTTCCCGCGACGAGACCAGTAGGTCAGTCTGCACACCGGCTATGACTGTCCCTCCTGGCCGCACTGCCCGCAGGACCTCCGCTATCTTATTCCAGCCCCGGAGCGCGCCCGAGACGTCATGACCGGTAAACAGCGGATCTGCTTCTACCTCACTGCCGATCCGGCCTGTTTTCCAGCTGCCCATGTCAGGCACGACCAAGGCCTTGTCATATGCGGCAGTATCCAGGCTTTCTGGAAACGCAGCAGAACGAAAATCAAGAAGCGATGCCCGCAGCACTGCCATGGCCGTTTCAGACGTATCCTCATTGATCTCGGCGTAGTCGAGATCCGGCTGCCTGGCAAAGAGTGCATTCATAAAGGCCCAGCCGCCGCCTGCGTTCAGCACGTGCTCGCCGCTGCCCGGAGCGGTCAGTTCAGCCAGCAGCTTCCCAAGCTCCGGCGTTGTCAGCCGCGCTGCCTTCGGCAGCCCCAGATCCCACAAAATGCCAGCTTTCAGTTCGGCTGACTCGAGCCGACGGGTCAGCTTGGCAACAAGCTCCACGCTGTCCGCGGGCAGCAGAGCATCCCGTGCCTCATTGACTGCAGCCGTGGAAGAGCCGATATCAGCGTCCTCCTTTTTCAGCAGTGCCGCATAGAGGCAGCCCAGAGCGTCTGCCTCGTCAAGCATATCCGCTGCTTTCAGAATTCTGTGGATGGAACGGTCGATCCTGCTGCGTTCCGTCCTGTTGCGCAGCAAATTCTCTTCCAGATCCATATATTCACTTCGTGTCATGCCGCCCCCAGTTCCATCTCCTGAAAGGGCGCACTCTATTGTACGCCCAAGCCTGCCGATATAAACAGGTTTACAAAAACCTTACAGTTTCCTCGGCTCTGGTCCGTGTATACTCTTATCATAGGGGATTTTGAACTCTTTTGAACGACAGACGGGTCGGTTTCTTGACAAAAACATGACAAATGAGATCTGGAGACAGTACGTAGACTTCGAACGGTACGCCGGATACCCGCGATGCGGCTTGTTCTATGCGCTCGACGGGGAACTGATCACTCGCGAGTTCTGTCAGTGGGCAGTCGACCCAGCATCTGGCAGGATATTCGCCGCTTTTGACGGTTTCCGCATGGAACACCGCGACATGTGGGATGCCGTGATTCGGGCTGAGTATCCAAAAGCAGCAGAAGAGTACGGCGATGATCATAAGGCAATGCCGCGGGGTAGGGTGGAACTGCTGCCGCAATCTGGAGCAAAGCTGCACTTCCGCGTTACGCTGTGTCCCTGCCTCAACACAGACGCTTTCAGAAGGCAGGTTCTGTCGGCTTTTGGCTTGCAGGCCGCGGACGCTGATGTTACATGGTCCTATGGCACCATGAACTACATTTGCCGGGACTGCAGACCACTGGATTCGGAGTCAGGACAGCGGGACTGATATCGCCTCGCCTTTTTCCAGGCTGAACAGATACATCTCTTTTACAGGATACGGACTCAGCGTTTCCAGTGCGTCCCGGTATGCCCTCAGCTGCCCGCCATACAGACTGACCAGATCGTCATCAGTCAGGCCAGTATCGCTCTTGTAGTCCACCAGAACCCAGGAACCGTCCTCCAGAAAGGCAAGATCAATCGTCCCTTTCAGACGCGTCTTCCGTCCATATGGATCGGGTCCGGATGCTGGATCGGTGAGCAGGAAGAAGTTTCGTTCCTCCAGGCGCGTATCTGCGGCTCTCGCACGGCAGCCAAGATGACTGCTGAGAAAATCTTCAATTGTTGCAGTGTCGTACTCCAGCGTTTTCAGCTCAGTATCTGTCAGCAGATGTCTGCCTTGCATCTGCTCTATAGCTTCCGCTGCGGTCAGATCCTCTGTCAGCGCAAACGCCAGAACGCGGTGCAGAAGTGTGCCTCGCTCTGCTCCCTGCAGTCCGGCTTGCCTTTCTGGCTTCTGCTGACTCTGGCGGCGTTTCCTGGTTTTAGCAGCGGCCGCAGCTTTGGTGCGGCTGGTCACGGTCTCTGAAGCCGCCACCTTAGTTCGCTTCTCAAGATGTACAGGCGGAGCCTCAAGGCACGTTCTGGATCCCGCCTCGTCCTCCTTCGTGTCCGAAGCATCTCCAGCCGATTCTGCCGTCCACAGCGCGCCATCAAAAGCTTCCACCAGAGCATTCGTCTCAGATTCCGTTTCTCTATCCGGAGCTGGACATCCGCAGGCATCATCCCAGGCGCACACGAGCCACTCCAGCATACTCTCGGCATTCCGCAGGTCCTCGCGGCACTTAAGCAGGCTTTCTACAGATTTTGCCGCTCCGCACAGATACAGCTTCTCGCGGGCTCGGGTCATCGCCACGTACAGCAGCCGCAGCAGCTCTGATTTCTTCTTCTGGTTTCGGTACCGGCAGACCTCCTGGCTGGCCTGCGTACTCTCCTGGATTCCGCTTTCCAGATTCTGCCTCTGCACCGTGATCCCGTACTGGTCGCTGCACTGCACGGAGTCCTCTTTGCAGGCCTTGCTCGACCTGCCTGTATTCACCACAAAGACAACCGGGAACTCCAGTCCCTTGGAAGCGTGGATGGTCATGATGCGGATAACGCCAGGCACTGGCGGCATCTCAATATTCTCCTTTTTGACGCTGATCTCGAAGCCGTCCAGCACGCGCCGCAGAACCGGACCAGTCAGCTGCTGCCGCGTCTTCAGCTGATCCAGCAGGTCCAGAAACGCCCGTTCACGGGAGGGACCATTTGGCTGCATCAGCAGATAGGCGCGGAAGTCGATCCGGTCCGCAATTTCGCTTGCTGCCTGCCACGGGGACATAATCAGCAACAGGTCCCGATATCCCTGCAGTGTCGCTTCAAAAGCCTGGAGACGGCCGTAAAGATCCTGGTCAGCCCCTTCGAGCTCTTCATGCTCTCCAGCTCTCTCAAACATGCGCACCGCCTCGCAGAACGAAGCGCGGTGCTGCTTACCGTCTGCTTCCCGCCGCCGCTGGGCCCATCTGGCGATGCGACTGAAATCCGTCTCAACAAAGCTGAAATAGGGCAGACGCATCACAGAGAGCAAGGGGACGTCCTGCATCGGGTTATCCAGAATCCGCAGCAGATTCAGAAACACATCCGTTTCAACGGCCATCTCACCCTGCGGCCGCATCATCGTCCGGATGCCCCGTTCGGCAAGAATATTCCGGAGTGTCTTTATCATCCGGCCGGAGCCGTGATTGAGGGACCGTGTCAGGATCACCATGTCTTCATACCGCCGTCCCTGACTGGCAAGTTCCTGGATCTTCGCGGCAACCATCTCCGCCTCTTCATCCTGACCGCCCTCAGCAACGAGCATCTCCACATGCTCGCTCACCTCAGAAGACGCAGTCTGTGCGGGACGGGAATGAATCAGCTCATGACGCTCATCATAGGCAACCCCGCCCAGATCCTCTGTCATGAGCCTGCGCATGACGGCATTGGTGAAGTCCACCACCTTCTTCGAGCTGCGGTAATTGCGGTTCAGGTGGACAGAGACCTGATCGTCCGGGGAATGCTCACTGCTGAAGTCCAGATCCTTCTGGCTGAAGTTCTCCGGAGCCGCATACCGGAAACCGAAAATACTCTGCTTCATGTCGCCAACCATGAAGACCGTGCTGCCGCCCCCAATCTCCTGCAGGATGGCCTCCTGGACTGGATTGATGTCCTGATACTCGTCGACAAACAGATATCTGTATCGCCCTCCAAGGCCGTTTCCTGACTCCCGCAGGATGCGTACCGTCTCGAGTCCGCGGTGCTCCAGATCTGAAAAGGTCAGGAGTCCGAGTGCCAGCTTACGCTGCGCGAAAAGCTGTCCAGCCTGCAGAGCCAGCGTTCCCAGCAGTTCCGCATCCACCTCTTCCGGCATCCGGGTATCCTTCTCATCCTCTTCGCCAGTCCGCCAGTGCCGCTGCAGCCACGATTCCGGATCCGGCTGGCTCTCCATCTGCTTCATGACGGCACCTATCTGCTGCGAGGCCTGGTATACAGAGGGACCGAATTTCACCAGAAGCTCTGTGCCTTCTGCCGGATTTGCTGCGCAGAAGCTTTCCAGAACTTCGGTGATGCAGTCTGTCCGCAGAGGCTCCAGAGCTGTCTCATCCGCCAGTTCGAAATCCGGCTGGATGCCGGTCAGCTCATAGTGGTCCCGGAGCAGCCTGGTGCAGAAACTGTGAATGGTGCCAATCTCTGCCCCTATCGCCGCCTCTGCCTGAGAAGCCAGCCATTTCTGCGCAGCAGAGCCGGGCTCCTGCTCTGCCGCAGCCTCCTCGAGCTTCTGTACGATCCGGGAGCGCATTTCCGATGCCCCAGCCCTGGTATAGGTCACGATGAGCATATCCCGGATGTCTGTGCCGCGCTCCGGGCAGACGGGAGCGTCTGCCTGGCCGTCCTCATCCGGCTGAATGCCACTGATGAGATTTAAGACCCGCTGCGTCAGAACACTCGTTTTGCCGCTGCCAGCCCCGGCTGACACCAGGGTTTCCCGGGCCTTCGTTGCTATGGCACTCTTCTGTTCCGGAGAGAATTCCGGTTTGCCTGCAGATCTCATTCCCCAGCCTCCTCAAAATGCTCCAGAATCTCGCGGGCAGCCTTCGCACTCGAAGGCACGCAGCGAATGGAGATCCCCGGCTGATGCAGATCAAAACGGCATATACTTACATACTGGCAGAATTTGCAGCCAGTCACGTCCTGCTCCCGTGCGATCAAATCTTCTATCGCTTCCTCCGGGTTCTCTTTAGGAGTCTTATGCGAAGGCTGCACCTCTATGCGGCCGGTCTGCAGTGTATCGGCAGATGACGCAAGCAGATGGTGCACGTACGCCATGACTGTTTCCAGAGAAGCAGCGGC
Source organism: Clostridia bacterium (assembly GCA_014805015.1). Classification (GTDB taxonomy): domain Bacteria; phylum Bacillota; class Clostridia; order Christensenellales; family Christensenellaceae; genus JAAUYQ01. Next base: position 13,882 of record JAAUYQ010000082.1, read on the forward strand.
CTCCTGGGGCTCTCCCAGATGTGCCAGGAGCCGTCCAGTGCAATTCGCGTAAGAGGAGCCGTCTTTTTTGATGGTAATCTTCCGCAGGCTGGAGAGCTTTTGTTTCTTCTCTGTATCCCGGCCAAAGAGCTGATCTGCCGCATCAGCAGAAACCGACAGGAAGCCGCTTGTCACGCCTCTGTCTTCCAGTTCGCTTCCATGCTTAACCAAAGCGCAGAGGAACCCGGCTCCTGCTATATCGCCTGGTTCCAGCCTCCCCTGTTCTATAAGTGACCGGAGAGCCATGGCATAGAAGATGAGCTGCAGACTGCTGCCACCCGCGACAACATCCTGCAGTTCGTACTGCGCATACGTGCTCGACTTGTAGTCCGTCACGTAATAGTAGCGTCGACCATCTATCTCCGCACTGTCCAGCCGGTCTATACGGCCCCGAAAACTGCCATCTGCTGCCTCAAAATCGAATTCAAAATCAATCGGCCGCATCAGATCATCTGTCCGGCGGTGACGGATAGTATACACGCCGTCTCGGACTTCTTTCTGCAAGGCAGACAGATCCGCCGCCGAATAATTGCGGACGAAGTCGCAGTCCGGCTCGCCTGCTGCTTCCTGCAGCGATTCTTCCAGCAGCCGCTCGAACGCTGCCTCCGGTACATCGGACCAGCTTACAGGAGAGTCCGCGTCTTCAAGAACCTTCTGTCCAAGGAGCTCCAGGACTCGGTGCATATAGGTGCCTGCCAGAAGCTCATAGTTCTTTCTGTCAGGCACCTGAGCATTCAGACCTTTTTCCAGATAATACTTATACGGGCAGGCCATGAAGCTCTGCAGCGAGGAAACGGCAGCCGGTGCTGGTGCTGCATCTGGCACGGCAGCTGGCTGCTGAAAACCTTTCCAGGCTGTCTGCAGCGCACGCAGCCGCTTCGCGAACTCCGGCTCCTTAAGCACGGATGGGATCGGCTGATCCGGCGTCATCTCCCTCAGCGCTGTGTCACACACGTTCTCAGCAACCTGGAATGCATTCGGATCAATTACCTGCTCCTGCAGGAAGTCCGGAAAAATCCGGTTCTGCAGCCTCTCAACAAGGACGGAATGCTTCAGGCCCTCACCTGCGTTGTAACTGAGCCAGATCCGGCGGGAGACCATCCGCATGGCCTCAACAACCAGAAATTTCTGCCGCTCAGATCTCGACATGCGGCGCCGTTTCCCGAGGCCCGCCTGCAGCGCAGCTTTCTCCTCGTCCGTCAGAACATCCCCGGTAGGCGGAGCGAAATGCGGCAGGACCTCATCATTCACCCCCAGCATAAACAGAGTATGGACCTTGGGGACCTGGATAGCACCCATTTGGCCTATCTGCACTTCATCGGCTCCAGTCGGAGCCGGAACAAAGGCAGCCGCAGCAAATGCGCCGCCAAGGATTTCGCGGGCCTCTTCCGGCTCTAGGAGCTGTCCGTCCAGCTGCTCCGCCAGGCTGTCAATAATGGCCAGTCCCTGCATCCAGTATTTGTCTACGGTCTCAAACAGAGCTATGTCTGCCGTGCGTTCTGCGAAAGCATCCCGGCGACCGTACCATTTCCGGCGCAGGAACGCAGCCAGATCTCTGTACAGCTCGCCTGCATCTGCCGCTTCCATACCGGCAAAGGATTCCCGCAGCGTCTGCAGCTCGCGGCTCACCTGCTTAAAAACGTACCCGGACCGGTCCCGCTGCTGAAGGACCGGAAGCACGTCCTCCTGCTCCAGATTGGCACCGCGGATCAGGTCACGAAGAGCAGCAGTCCATTTCGGATCCGCCTGGATACCGGCATAGTAATCGAGCAGATCCTCCGCCGTAACCTTTCCAAACATGACGCCTGCGGCTCCGATCATGCAGGCTCCGACGCCAGTATCGTTGAGGACAGCAGGCCGGGATACGAAGTGTGGTATATTCGCCTCGCTGAAGACCTGCTCTGCGATGTCGGCGTAGGTATCATCCCGGCCGTAAATGACAGCCATCTCGCCAAACGGAATCTCTTCTTCCAGATGCAGCCGCACTATTTCTTCTGCAGCCGCCCGCACTTCTTCCTCCCGGCTGGAACCGCGGGAGACAGCCACTGAATCTGGCTGCCCAGCATACGGGGAAATCTGCGCCGAGAACAGATGTCTGCTGGCGTAATCGATCTCTTCCGGCAGTATCGTCTCATCAGGAACTGCCAGCTTTTTTACAGGGATGCCGCTCTGCTCCGCTGCACGGACAAACCGCGCTCCCGCTGCCATGGAGCACTGATAGATGTCACGGTCAGCATCCCCGTCGCTTCCGTATACAGACAGCAGCACCTTCGGTGCCGTCTGGATAAGAGCCTCAACGAGCCGCATCTCCTGCTCACTGTATTCGGCGAATCCGCGGATGACGACCAGATCTACCTGCCGGATCTGCCGCAGCTCACTCATGTGCTCGATGGCCAGGTTCATGCGGTCTTCCGCACCGAGAAATCTGTCTGTTGCCCTGAGATACTCGTCATACACGAGTGCAAGATCGCTGACATGTGTGTTTCCAGCCTTGGCAGCGTACTCCAGCAGCGCCTCCGGCTGCACATCATCCCGCCGCAGATTGCTGATGGCTCCCACGACCTGCGAAGCAAAACCCATCGTATCGTACTGGCCGAAGACCGGCAGATCCGCTTTGTGGTCACGGATAATCCCGCGGACAGTAAGCAGGGCATCAAACTCGGGCAGCGTCTCAAGAGCACTGCCGTACGATCCCGCAATAATCTCCTGTACCAGCTGCGACGGACCCATGACCCGCAGTCCCAGATGCCCCGGAAGTTTAGCGCGACGGATAATCTGCTCCTCGGCCTGGAACGTACTGCGGCTCGGTGTGATTACAAAGATCTGAGCCAGAGGATCCCGCATAACTCCGGCAATACGGTCGTTAAGAAAATCCTCACCTGCCCCGCCTGGCCTATGCTGTACGTATTCCACACTCACACTTGTTTCCTTCCCCTTACTGTCCTGCAGCCACCAGATGATGCCCAATACCAGCCGTCCGGAAAAGCCGGAGGCTGGTCCTCACTCTGCATAGGCGGCGTTATATGCTTCCTGAAAGTCAGTCTGGTTCATGCCCAGCTGCTCAGCTCCGACAGCTTCCGTCAGGAGATTCTCGTGGACCAGCTTCAGAATCGTCTCGAGTCTGCCTTTGCGCTCGCCTTCAAGTCTGCCACGATTTTCAGCGGCTTCCAGTTTGTCCGCAGCTTCCAGCTTCAGAATCTGTCCCCCTGCCACTTTCCACCTCCTGCTGCCGCACCTTTTCGAACGCCATATTCCGCTTTGCCATAACCTGCAAACTGTTTCTGATCACTCTGCGTAGGCAGCGTTATATGCTGCCTGAAAGTCAGTCTGGTTCATCAGCTCGCGGCAAGGAGACTCCCGCCTCTACAGGCGGGGGAGGAGTTGCCGCCTGCCTCCTCTCTCAGAGTAGTCTCCACCCTCCGGTATGAACGACCTGCTGTACTCTGGAAATAGCCACACTCCTGCCGTCATCCAGCAGGATACGGCTTCCGCCGCAGTGTGCGCCGTGAACTGTATGGCGGCTTCCACTGATCCATACAGAATCTCCGGGCCGGTAGGGACTGCGCGATCTGCGTATGCTGCGCCGCCCCCGGCTTACGGTAACTCCGCCGTTCTTCCGCCGCTTTTCTGCTCGGCGGGCGCGATAGGCTCGCTCGTTCTTTTCGCCTCTTCGCGGCTCGCTTCTGTTCGTTCTGCCGCAGGAGAGCTGAGATCCGTTTTTGATGCCGTCATC
>JAAUYQ010000083.1 GCA_014805015.1 Clostridia bacterium
GTGTCACGTGCAAGAAACTCAGACTCCTGGAGGAACCAAGAGGATATCTGCAAGTCAAGGAGGTGCGGGATTTCCTCTCATGACTGAAGTCACGAGTATCCATCCCGCAAGCAAATGAAACGAATTGTACTGACAGGAGGCGGCTCCGCCGGTCATGTGACCCCTAACCTCGCCCTCGTCCCGGGTCTTGAGGCTGCCGGCGTGGAGTGCTTTTACATAGGCACGGAAAACGGCATCGAAAAGTCGCTGGTGAAGGATATTCCCTTCTATAGTATAGAGGCAGGCAAGCTGCGGCGGTATCTGAGCCGTGAGAATGTCTCAGACGTATTCCGGACGGTCCGCGGCCGCAACGAGGCCCTGAGGATTCTGCGCGAACTCAGACCGGACCTGGTCTTTGCCAAAGGCGGCTACGTCTCCGTACCAGTCGTATACGCAGCGCACAAGCTGAAAATCCCCATTGTGCTGCACGAAAGTGATTTCACGCCCGGCCTGGCAAACCGGCTCTGCATGCGCAAGGCCAAGGAGATCTGCCTGACCTTCGATTCCAAGGAAGCGCACGGCGGCAAAGGTATCCTCACCGGCAGTCCTGTACGCCCTTCCCTGCTCGAAGGCAGCGCCGAGCGCGGCCGCGGCTTCCTCGGGTTTGACGGATCACGTCCCGTGTTACTTATAATGGGAGGATCTCTCGGTGCCCAGGCCGTCAACGAGGTAGTGGACGCAGCGATGGATGAGCTTCTCGCCAGCTACGACATTGTCCATCTGCGCGGCCGCGGAAACCTGAATCCGGCCCTCGAAGGCCGGCGGGGATACCGCCAGTTTGAATACATTTCTGACGAGCTGCCGGACGTTTTCCAGGCAGCGGACATTGCACTGTCACGGGCAGGGGCCAATGCCCTCGTGGAGCTTACCGCGCTGCAGATCCCCCCGCTTCTCGTGCCGCTGCCGCTTTCCGCGAGCCGCGGCGACCAGATCCTGAACGCCAGATACTACACAGCACAGGGCCTCGCGGCCATGATCGACCAGGACGCACTCACGCCGGACACCCTCATCGCGGCTCTGGCAGATCTCTACGCCCGCCGGGATGAGATCATGGAGAAAATGCGGTCCTCGAAGAATCTCGACGGTACCGGAAACGTGCTGGCCGTACTGCTGAATGAACTGAATCTGCCGGGCGGTCCGCATGAGCCGTCCGGACAGACAGCAACGGAAACCTGACCAGGCGGCCGGCCGGGCAGGTGACAGGAGGTCCGCCTGGATGGAACCGCAAAAACTGGTTGACACTTACTTTTCGTTAAGCAGACCGCAGCAGAAAGCAGAGCTTGCCCGCCTGCGCGACAGCAGACAGGACCTCCAGACCGTTCTCGCCCTGACGCGCGGACCACAGGCACGCAGCGCGGTCCGCATTCTCACGGATCTTGGGGGCCGCATCGGCCCGTTCATCGGTGACCATATCTCGCAAATCCTGCCGCTGCTGCGTGCCGAGGACGCCAAAGTGCGCATGAGCGCCGCCCAGCTGATTGGCGACACCTGCGCAGCCGAACACGTGGACGATCTCATTGAAGCGCTTGAGGCCGAGCAGACGATGTACGCGCGGCCGCCTTTTCTGCTCGCCATCGGCCGGGCAAAAAACAAAACCGCGGAAGACTATCTGCGGTCCTACAGCATCCGAAGCGACATCGACAAGCATATCCTCGAAGAAAAGAATGCCCTGGCCAAAGCCCTCTCGAACTTTGTAAGGCGCGAGACACCGCACGTTCGCATTCTCCCCTCGGACGTCATCGTTGTCACCACCCCTAACGTGCACGTCACAATGGAAGCCCTTATGCGGGCCGGTATGAAGCCCCGCAAGTTCGGCGGAGACGTTGCGGTCACGGATCTGGCAAGCTTTCAGCAGATCTACAAGGTGCGGGCCTTTGAGACTGCATATATCTATCTCGGCAGCTGTGCCGTCGCAGATCTGCCGGAATTTCTCGCTTCCCGGGAAAGTGCAGTCATACAGCGCACGCACGTCAAAGGCTACCGCCTGGAAGTGAAGAGCGATTCCAACGAAGTGCGGCTCGACGTCATCGCCCGCTGCGTAGCCGCCCTGACCCGCCTCGAGAACAGTCCTTCCAGCTACTCCATCGAAATCATGATCCGGATCAGGGACGGACGCGCTCAGATCTTTCTGAATCCGCTCATAGATCCGCGCTTCGCTTACCGCAAGAAATCCATACCAGCCAGCATCCATCCCGGCGTTGCTGCCTGCGTCGTCAGCTACGCGAGCGAGTTCTTCAACAGCGATGCCCGCGTCCTCGATGACTTCTGCGGTTCCGGCACCCTGCTGTTTGAGCGGGCCTACTATCCCTACCATACACTCACCGGCGTGGACATCAGCCTCGGAGCGATCGAGGCTGCCAAGTTCAACAGCCGTTATGCGGCCGCGCATCCGCAGTTCCACTACCTGGACTGTCTCAAGTTCACTGCCCGCAAATACAACGAGATTCTGACCAACATGCCGTTCGGACTCCGTGTCGGCTCCCATCAGGCCAATGTGAAACTCTACCAGCGCTACTTTGAGATCCTGCCCGGCATTCTCCACAATGGCGGCCTCGCCGTCCTCTACACGCACGAAAAACGTCTCACAGAACGGCTGATTGATGCCACGCCGCAGCTCGAGCCGCTCAAGCGGACCACGTTTGAGGCCGGCGGACTGTACCCTGCGGTCTTCTGCCTGCGCCGGCGCCACAGCTGAAACCGGAGCCGGCGGCATGAAAATGCTCCGGACGATGCCGGAGCGCAAAACCCTTCTTCTTCAGTGATGAGCCGGATAGGTGTTCTTGACGTATTCATAGAAACGGCACAGCTCAACGATTCCTTCCGGACTGATGTCAATGCTGTCCGGCAGCCGTTTCTCGAGTTCCTCCGCCTCCAGGCCCGGCACGCCCGCACTGGCCGCCGGACCCCCGGACCACCCCGGATTCGCATATCCTGCGTCTAAACCGAGCAGGTAGTCAACAGACACTTCGAAGAACTCGCTGAGTCTCTGCAGCTGCTCCACCTCCGGCGAACGGAGCCCGCGTTCCCATGCTGATACGGTGGACTGACCGACACCCATATAGTCTCCGAGTTCCCGCTGCGGGACGCGTCTTTGTTTTCTCAATTCCCGAATGCGAATTCTGGACAAAACAATCCTCCTGCTCTTGGCTGTGTTCACTGTGCCGCCGGACATTCTGTAAGAAAGGATGCCCGCATTTCGGACGGCTGCTAAGCGCCGCTGCCGGCGCGGCAGAATCAGCTGTTTCCGGTCATCGGGCCGGAAGCCGTGCCGCGGCAGCACCTTTTCAGGGACGGAACAGGACGGGCCGTACTGGCCCGTGGGTTTCATCCGAATATGATATCATAGTTTAGACGTGCTTAACAGTCACACCCGGCACTTCGCGGCCGTCTCCAGGGAGCAGAAAATGCAGTACACCAAGCGGGAATACTATGCGCAGCTCGACAGCGCTGCCAAGGATATGCAGTCGCTCTGGCAGCATCCGCTGCTGAATCTGCGCGGACGGGCCCGGGGTAGCGGTGAGCCTTACACGGAACTTGCAGCCATCTGGCTCACGGATCACTGGGACATGGTCGAGCGTCTCACGCCCGTTGCCCGCTCCCTTCCCTACCGCGATCCGCTCCGTGACGGCACACGTCCGCGCCGGCTCAGTGACGCCGGCGGCATACTCAGCCGCGACCTGTACGCCCGGTTTCATCCGGGGACGGGCCGCCGCCTTCATCTGCTCGGCTCGGTCCTCGATTACCAGATGCCGCTGTGGGACCGGCCGGGAGGTCCCGGTGGCAAGGTCGACCTCGTGACCTGGGACGGTGAGACACTGCGCCTTCTCACCCTGCTCACGCGCAGCAGTTCAGACAGCATGGTACGCTGTCTGCTCGCGAGCGCCACCCATCTGCAGACCGTACAGCCTGACCGGCTGCGAGTGGAATTCTCCCTGCCGCCGCAGGCCGGCATCGATGCCAGTCCGTTCGTTTATCTCGAAGGTCAGCAGAAAAACGACCTCGAAAAGCATCCGGCTGCGCTGCGCCGCCTGTTTCTGCGAAGCGGGCTGCGTCCCATCTATTACATTCCCTGACGGACAGTCCGCCGCAGACGGCCGAGCAGAATCCCGCTGACACGGCGGGCGACCCGGATGTTGAGGGCATAGGCGGCAGCAAAGTAGACAGCCAGACCGACCAGGGCGCGCACAACCAGGATCATGAGAACGCCAAGGAAACGGTCGGACGAAGGCAGAAGCTCTCCGGCCAGGGCCATGAACACCCAGGCGGCAAAGGTGCACAGCAGAATACGCATCAGCTGCCCGGCGCTGCGCCCAAGCTGCATGCCGCCAAGATGGCGCTGCAGGATGAAGAGCATGACCATCGCACCGGCCAGGCTGGCAACAGAGGTCGCGAGTGTCAGGCCCATGCCGCCCAGCGTATCCTTCCAGAGCCAGTCCAGAAAAATGTTCAGCGAGACGGAAAACATACCGATGTACATGGGCAGGCGGGTCTTCTGCAGGCTGTAGAAGACCCGCGTCAGGAAGTTGCGCAGACCGAACCCGAAGATGCCGATGATATAGGCCGCGAAGACTGGAACCGTGAAGGCTGTCTGCTCCGGACCGAAAGCGCCGCGCTGGTAGAAGACCTGGATAATCTCCGGTGCCATGGCCACGCAGATGACAATGATCGGGAGCGTGATGAAGGCGATCATCTCCACGGAACTGCGGATTGTGCGCCTGACATCGTCTGTCAGATGATGGGCCACGTACTGCGAAAGCTGCGTGAACATGACTGTCGTGATCGGAACGACGAGGACACTGATCGCAGTCTGCACCAGAGTATAGCTTTTGCCGAGTGCCGAGACGACACCGATGCCGATCTCCGATCCGAAAATCTTGTCTGCAGCATGGTTGATTTCGTCAAAAGCAACGGAAATGAGCGCCGGCAGGGCCAGCAGGAAAGTGCGGATGAGCCGCCGGCTGTGCAGGTTCAGGTACGGGCGCCAGCGCAGCTGTCCGCGCAGAAACGGCAGCAGCATGCCCACCTGAACCAGAGCCGTGATCGAGGTGGCAATGGAAACAGACTGGATCGTGCCAAAGACAAGGCAGGCCAGGATCACACAGAACGACAGCGCGAAGCCGATGATCTGCTCCGGCACAAAGTGCTTACGGGCATCGAGCAGATTGACAAGAACGCCGCTCATCGCCCAGCAGACCAGCGAGGGCATCATCAGCTGCGTGTTTTCCGTGACCAGTGCCGCGCCCTCGGCATTCTGCCACATGACGCCCGTGATCGCGGGCGCGAAGATGTAGCCCAGAATGCTGACCGGTATGGCTACCAGAATGTACAGGTTAAGGACATTGACCGCGTAGTCGTTGGCCCGCTTCTCGCCCAGCTCCACCCGCGACTGGGTATAAATGGGGATGAACGTGGAGCCGATCGCAGCCCCGAACAGAATGGTGAAGATGCTGAGTATGCTGTAGGAAACGGAATAGGCGTCGCTCTCCACTGACAGACCGAAGGTCGCCGACATCACCATTTCGCGGACGAAGCCCGCCACTTTCGAGGCAATGATGATCAGGGTGAGCAGCAGCGTGGTCTGCACGAGGCGGTTGCTGCCGCCCTGTCCCTCTCCGGTCTCCAGGTTGATCTTTCGCGTGACTAGGCTCCTTCCGCCAGCATGTCCTGGACCTTCTGGGCAATGGCGTGCCCGAGCATCACGTGGCTCTCGGCGGTCAGATGAATGCCGTCCGCACCGGTTTCCGTGTAGGCCGCTGCGTCGAGACTTTCTATACCGAACCGTTCGGCAATCCTGCGGTATTCCCGGTTCAGTTGCCGGGAAGCCTCAATGGCCGCTCCGCCCCCGAACTCATCACGGAACGGCGGATGCAGGATGCCGGCCCCGAGCGGCGGCGGCAGGACGAGCAGTACTTTTGTGGGCCCGCCTTCCGGACCCAGGCGCGCCCGGCTGACGAAGTCCAGCAGTGCAGCGAGCGATTCCGCACTCTGCTTGGGGTCACCGCAGATCTGTACTTTCAGGTCGTTGATCCCCAGGTAAATGACCGCGATGTCGATGGGCTCGTGCGTGAGCAGGCTGCTTTCCAGGTAAGTAAGTCCGTTGCGGCACCGGAAGCCCCGCTGATCAAAGCTCGTGGTGCGGCCGTTCAAGCCCTCTTCAACCACGGCAAAACTGTCCCCGAGGGCGTTCTGCAGAACCCCCGTCCAGCGGATATCTTCCGGAAAGCGCATATGAAAGCCGTCGGGCTGTCCTTCCGGGATATAACCCCAGGTATTCGAATCGCCATAGCAAAGGATACGCTTTTTCATCCCGCCTGCTCCGCAGCCTGCTGCCGGCGTTTGTTTGCCTTGGCCCGCTCCTGGTGATCCAGGTAGCGCTTACGCATCCGCAGGTGCTCCGGCGTCACCTCGAGCAGCTCGTCATCTTTCAGGAATTCCAGCATCTCCTCGAGCGACAGCTCCCGCGCCGGCGTCAGCCGCAGCGCATCGTCGGAGCCGGAGGCGCGGACATTGGAAACGTGCTTCTTCTTGCAGACATTCACGACAATATCTTCGGTCTTGGGACTGGCGCCCACCACCATACCCATATACACGTCTGTACCGGGCCCGATAAAAAGGCTGCCGCGTTCCTGCGCGTTGAAAAGCCCGTAAGTCACCGCTTCGCCGGTCTCGTGTGCAATCAGCGAACCTGTCGTGCGGCGTTCAATTTCCCCTTTGTACGGGGCATACGAATCAAAGACCGTATTGAGAATACCCTCTCCGCGCGTATCGGTGAGAAACTCCGCCCGGTAGCCGAACAGACCGCGTGCCGGAATCAGGAACTCAAGCCGCATCCGGCTGTCTCCCTGCGGCGTCATGTGGACCATTTCACTTTTGCGGCGTCCCAGCTTTTCAATGACCGCTCCAACCGCATCGCTCGGCACATCCACCAGAAGGCGCTCAATGGGTTCGCACATCTGTCCGTCTATCGTCCGGTACAGCACCTTGGGTGCGCCCACCTGGAATTCGTAACCTTCCCGCCGCATCGTCTCGATCAGGATGGACAGATGCATCTCGCCGCGCCCGAGTACCCGGAACGCGTCCGGACTGTCCGTTTCATGCACGGCGAGTGACACGTCGCGCCGCAGCTCGTTCATCAGCCGCTCCCGCAGGTGCCTGCTGGTCACATACTTACCGTCCCGGCCGGCAAACGGCGAGTTGTTGACCGAGAAAGTCATTTCCACAGTCGGTTCCGAAATCTTGACGAACGGAATGGGATCAAATTCAAAAGGATCGCAGACCGTGTTGCCGATGTTGACCGTCTCAAGACCTGAGAATGCCACAATGTCGCCGGCACGCGCCTCGTCTACCTGCTCCCGCTTGAGGCCGTCAAACTGGTAGATGGCGCTGACACGTCCGTTCTGACACAGGTCCTCTGCATGGTAGTCGCAGAGCGACACGTCCTGTCCGGTGCGGAGCGTACCCCGTTCAATGCGGCCGACAGCAATCCGCCCGACATAATCATTGTAGTCAATCGAGGAAACCAGCATCTGCAGGGGACCTTCCGGATCGCCTTCCGGTGCCGGAATATAGTCAACAATGGTATCGAACAGCGGCTTGAGGTCTTCTCCGGCGGTGTTGGGATCCAGACTCGCGGTCCCGTCACGGCCGCTGCAGTAGACGATAGGGCTGTCGAGCTGTTCGCTCGAGGCATCCAGGTCCAGCAGCAGCTCGAGCACCTCGTCGCCGACATCGTTGAGCCGCGCGTCCGGCCGGTCGATCTTATTGATGACAATAATCACCCGGTGGTTGAGCTCCAGGGCTTTCTGCAGCACGAAACGGGTCTGCGGCATCGGACCCTCAAACGCGTCCACCAGAAGAAGCACGCCGTTCACCATCTTCAGGACGCGCTCCACCTCACCGCCGAAATCAGCGTGACCGGGAGTATCCACGATGTTGATCTTCGTGCCGCCATAGTGCATTGCCGTATTCTTGGACAGGATGGTGATGCCGCGCTCCCGTTCAAGGTCACCGCTGTCCATCACCCGCTCCTGGATAACCTGGTTGTCGCGGAGCGTCATGCCCTGCCTGAGCATCTGATCGACCAGGGTCGTCTTGCCGTGGTCAACGTGCGCAATAATGGCTACATTCCGTAGGTCTTCTCGTATCAACTTCCATTCCTCCGCATCCCATTATAGGCACGATTCGGAGTGCTGTGAAGGCTCTCCGCGGAATACGCAAATATATCACATGATATCAACCTGTCCTACCCCATGCTCTAGTATTTGAGAACACTGATGGGTATGACCATCACACCGTCCTTACGCACATGCGCTTCGCCACTGAGTGTCAGGACTGCCAGAAAAGACGGCAGACCGAGTTCGCCGGTGTCCACTTTGTCCCGGAGCTTCAGAAGGCGCGCCGCAGCCGGCTCGCTGCCCAGCACGTCGAGCGCCATCTCGCAGGCTGCCCAGCGGCCGTCCGGCAGCATCACCACCGCATCTGCCTTAAGTCCGCTCGCATCGCGGTAATGAAGCACCTCCCCGTCAAGACATCCGGCATAGACACGCAAGTCCCGCAGACAGGCACATTTGAAAAGACGCGTGAACCAGAGCACATCGCTGAGCAGATCCGCCGGAGAGAGCCCCATGACCGCGCAGGCCAGGGACGGATCTGCGAGCTGCCGCTTTGGCTGCACCCGCAGGACGGTGCGGGTGCGAAGCGGCGGGTGCCAGGCGGGTACATCCTCCGTCAGGAACGCAGCGTCCAGCACCGCCAGGCACTGCGCCGCCGTCTGCTCCGACACCGGGAACTCATCTTCGGCAGCGGACGCCCGGATAGCATCAAGCGAGGCACACGTCACCAGGCAGCGGGACAGTGCCCGCATCATCGCACCAATGTGGCCGGCATCACGCCAGGGACCGCCAAGACGCCCGAGCTTAAGACCCACGAGCGTACCGAGCTGTTCGCCGGCTCCCCGCAGCGCCGCTGGTTCCTCCAGTCCCAGCATTCCCGGCCAGCCGCCGCGGACCATGGCAAAAGCTGCTTCCGCGGCCGTCAGCTCTGCCGGCGCCTCCGGCAGCGGTCCGCCTTCAAACAGGTCAGCCAGGGAAACGTCGCCCGAAGATTCCCCAGACTCAAAGAAACTCATCGGGCGCATCCGCAGCCGGCAAACCCCGGCGCCGACCGGGCCGCTCCTCACTGACTGGGTCAGAATAAACTCACCGGTGCGGCTGCCCGCCGCCTGCGCTGCGGCAGCCGTCAGTCCGCTCACCGCCTCAGCCCCGCTGAACATGCGCGGGGCTGGTCCAAGCCGGATCGCTGCCAGATCGGACGGCCCGGGATCGCCGCCGCGATGCCACGGATAGCGAAGATGCAGGTAGCTGCGGGCCGTCTGGGCGGCAGTTGTGGCCTTGCCGCAGCCGTTCGGCCCCTCGATGAGGACGACGCCAGCATGCTGCAGTGCTCTTTTCAGCTGCCCGTCGGCTGCCCGCGGCCAGTATTCAGCACGCACGCTTATCCGTCTGCCTCAGAGGGCTCCCTGCGAACTGCTCACAGGGCGTCCGGTTGATCTTCCAGCACACTTCTGATTTCAGCCTCTCCGAATCCGTATTCTCTGAGCGTGTTCCCGGGCTGCGTGTCCGCATGCAGTTTGCCGAGAGCCCAGGCAATCTCCGCAACTGAGAATCCTTCTTTCATCATATAGGGAGCAAGCTCCCCTGGAGAAAGGCTGAGTGCACTGCCTTCCGTCTCTATCCAGTCCAGGGCCCTTTTCTTCCAGTCCACCTTATCAAGGTTAAGTCCCGGATCCTTCTGCACGCCCGCAAGATCGTCCGCACTGAAACCGAGAGCTGCCATCTCCGCTTCCACAGCCGGGCGCGAAAAGTTCGTGAACTCAAGGATTTCGCGAAGGTGTCTGGCACAGCCTTTCAGCACGCCGGCCCGGCTGCCGCTGCCTTCGAGCGCAGCCGCCGCATCAGCCGTCTCGAATCCGTCGTCCCGCAGCCGGCGCAGGATCCAGTCTTCGGGCAGATGCTGCGCTTTCAGTTCTTCTGCCAGGAGACGCGCCTTCGGTTTCCAGTCACAGCCGATCCTGTACGCCACGCGTGCCGGTACCTGGCCGCCCAATCTGTCCTGGATGATTTCGGCCGTCTGTCTGGGCGTAGCCGGCAGTCTCTCCAGGGATTTACCGAACAGAAGCGCCGCAATCCGGCTTGGCTGCCCGTCCCAGTCCAGACCTGCACGGTCAAAGGCGCCGGCAATTTCCTCGCCGCTGCGGCCGAGACGCTGAAGGCGCTCCACCGCTTCTTCCCGAAAAGCCGGCTGCGCATACAGCCGGCGAAGCCAGGCGACATCCCTGTCCTCCGGCAGGTAGGCCGGCCATTCTGCCGTCTGCACCGCCGCGTCCGCTTCCGACGGCGTGAACCCGCTTCCCACCAGCTCCCTCTCAAGCTCGGCTGGCGTGAAAACCTCCATTGCATCCACAAGCTTCTGCGCAGTCTCCCGGGCTCTGGCTGCCCAGTCCACTGCCGGCAGCACCGCTTCCACCTGGTCCTTGGAAAACCCTTCCTCCAAAAGGAACTCCCGGGCCTTGACCCTGCCATGGGGCCGGTTCCGGAGGCGCCGCAGAGCCGGTTCCCGGGCGTCTTCGATCCACATCTCCGGCCGGACACCGCGATCTTCGCAGATCCGGCTCCATTCCTCATCGGAAACGCCGCCCAGAACAGACCGGAAACCTTCTTCCGTACGCACTTCCCGGCGCAGATAGGTCCGGATTGTCCGTTCCCGATCGGAAAGCGGGCTGCGCACGAGATTCTGCAGAGCAAAAAGAATCTCCGCCTGCGGTATACCACTCATCATCAGCGTCAGCGGGATGGCCTCCTCGCTCGTTCCGCGGTCATAGAGGCTCTGCGCTTCGCGCGCCGCTATCTCGCGCCGGCTGACGGACTGCTGCGAGATGGCGTAATCGATTTCAGCGTCCTCAAAGCCTGCCTGCCGCAGATGACCGGCGGCATCGAAATCCGTATAACTGCTCCATGTATCGAGCCATTTTTCCATGGCCAGCAAAGCCTGCTGCTCCCAGAAACGGGTATCGTAGCAAGAGAGCGCCTCCTGAACAGCGCCCGCATCAAAGCCCAACTCCTCGAGCCGGCTCTGCGCCTTCTTTCGCGAACTGAGCTCCTCCTTAAGCAGTGCCGTCAGGCGCGCCCCGAGCCAGGCCGGCTGATCGAGTCCGGCCAGAGCCGCTTCGATCTCCTCACTGGTAAACCCGCCAACGAACAGCGCGGTTCGAATATCAGCGGGAGTTGGCTGCTCCACCACTTCGACCCTGCTCTTCGCCGCCAGGGACGCCTGCTTAAGCCAGTCCACGTCAGCAAGGGCCGCCTCGACGTCTTTCGCCGCGCAGCCCTCCCCGATCAACCGCTGCGCGACCGTGTCGCAGGAGCGCGGCCCCTCGCTGAGCAGCGCTGAAGTCCTGCACTGGATTTCTCTGACCGCAGTTTCGTTCACGTTGCCTCCTCCTTACACGTTTTACGGCCGGCAGCGGTGCCGCAGCCGGCCGATCGTTTTCGGTTCCTTTCATTCTAGCTGCGGTCCATGTCTGCCACAACTGCCGCCTTGACTTCCGGCCAGACCGCTCCTATACTGAAACGCACGTTATAAAACACCCGTTGCAGAAAGGAGACGCCATGCCGCCAGCCGCCAGGCATTCCCGCGAAGACATTCTGGAAGCCGCCTTCGGCATTCTGCGCGCAGAGGGACCGTCTGCCCTGACGGCAAGACACCTTGGTGAAGTGCTCGGCGGATCATCCCGTCCTATCTTCACGCTGTTCCGCAGCATGCAGGAGGTGCAGACAGGCGCCATGGAGCGGGCTAAAGATCTTTACAGCAGCTACCTGGACCGCGGACTGCGCGCGGACCCGCCGTTCAAGGGAGCTGGGATGGAACACATTCGCTTCGCGGCAGACGAACCGCGGCTGTTTCAGGAGATTTTCATGTCACCGGCTAATGCCGGCTGGGGCGGCTCCAGGCTCTTCCTGCAGTCCGAAGCCAATTATGCCCGCATTCTGCATTCCCTGACAGGCTATTATGCCCTGCCGCCGGATGCCGCGGGCAGGCTCTACGAACATCTCTGGATCTACGCGCATGGGCTGGCATCCCTGATCGCCACCGGGGTCATGCCGGCAGACATGGACAGAATCAGCCGGCAGCTGACAGAAGTGTTCTCGTCACTGCTGCCCCACTGCCAGAAAGGAGAGCTTTTATGATCAGACTGACAGATGTTGCCAAGACATATGGTTCGGGCCCGGGCGCAGTGCAGGCGGTGCGCGGCGTGAGCATGCAAATTCCGGCCGGCAGCTTCGCGGTGCTGCTCGGTGCTTCCGGCAGCGGCAAATCCACCCTGCTCAGTCTTATGAGCGGTCTGGAAATGCCCTCGGCGGGAACCGTGGAGGCAGCCGGTAAATGCATCAGCACTCTTTCAGACCGGGAGCGGACACTCTTCCGGCGCCGTCATGTCGGGTTCGTCTTCCAGCAGTACTACCTGCTCCCTGAACTCACCGTCTGCGCAAATGTCCGCATGGGCGCCGACCTGGCAGCCAACCGCAATTATGAGAGTATCATCCAGGCGGTCGGCCTGGATGAACAGAGACAGCAGGCAGCCAACACGCTCTCCGGCGGACAGCAGCAGCGCGTTTCCATCGCCCGGGCCGTGGCCAAAAAACCGCAGCTGCTCTTTCTCGATGAGCCGACCGGGGCACTCGACGAAGAAACCGGCCGGGAAATCCTACGCTATCTCAGCAGGCTGCACCGCCAGGAGAAGTTCACGATGGTGATGGTCACGCACAACGAGTCGATTGCCGAGCTCGCAGACTGCGTGTACCGGCTCGGGAGCGGCCGCCTCACCGGCGTGGAGACGCGCTGGGAGTGGCAGTGCGGCAGTATGGAGGACTGAGATATGCTGGTATCCATCCGGAACGGTCTGCGGCTCGTGGGCGTTGCCCTGATTCTGCTGTGCGCAGCCTTCGTCTGCACACTCTTTCTCACTTACCGGCTCGATCTTGCCGCTATACGGGGCGACATTGAGCCGGGCATCATGCAGACAATCTACGATGCTCAACTGGCATCTTCCAATGTTGTCCTGGCCGTGACATCGGGCTGTCTGCTGGCAACCAGTATTGTGGTCCTCTGCTTTTATGTGCAGAGCTACGTGGAGCGCTGTCAGCAGCAGCTCGGCGTGCTGAAAGCGCTCGGTTACAGCGACTGGGAACTGGCATCGCATTTCTGGGTCTTCGGACTGAGTGCCCTGCTTGGTGGAGCCATGGGCACACTGGCTGCATTCGTCTACCTGCCTGTGTTTGCAGAGACCATGAATGCAGATCGGCTGCTCCCGGAACTGGCGGTTAAGATTCACCCGGAGCTTCTCTGGTGGACAGCGGCTGCTCCCGGTATCCTCCTGGCGGCAGCCGCCGTCCTGCAGGCCCGTCGGACGCTGAGGCGGCCCGTCCCTGATCTGCTCCGCGGTCTCAGGCCGGAGAAGTCTGTTCGCCTGGAGCGGCGCGATCTGCCCTTTCTTTCTGCGCTCAGGCAGAGCGTCCGCAGAACAAAGAAGGCGCTGCTTTTTTTCATCTTCATCGGCGGCTTCAGCTTTGCCTGCATGATGCAGATGGCGCCCAGCATGCGTGATCTCGCCAGTGAATCCATGGCGCTGATGATGTTCGTGATCGGTCTGGTGCTGGCCTGCACGGCTGTCATCGTATCGGCCAAATCGGCCGTTCGTGCCCGCCGCCGCACGCTGATCCTGATGCACGCGCTCGGTTACAGCCGCCGCGAACAGGCACAAAGTGTCCTGGGAGTCTACCGGCCCTTTGCGTACGCTGGTTTTGCGGTCGGCACAGTCTACCAGTATGTCCTGTTGAAGCTCATGGTGGACGTAATCTACCGCGATTTCCCCGGCATGCCGGCATACAGCTTCGACCTGCCCGTCTGCCTGTGGGTTCTTCTGGCCTTCGCCGTGTTCTACGAACTCTGCACCGCCGCATGTGCCCGTGAGGCCCGTCATCTGCCGGTGAGGATACTCACCAGTGACTGAGAAGCAGGGCGCCACAGCAGCAGCCGGCCTCGCAGGCATCAATCTGGGCTGTGACCTTGTTCTCTCCATCCATCTCAAGGCGGAAGTCCACAGCAAGGTCTGACGGAACGCGCTGGAACGCTCAATGCGCAAAGTGGCTGCGGCCACTGCTTCTCCATCCTTCCTCAAACCCGTGTCGAGAATATGCGCATCCACTGTTCCTTAAGCCACAAAACCGGACAGTGAATTCCCGGTGTCGTAATCTCTGTGCGAAACAATCATCTCGACGTTCCGGCAATACTCGTCATCATCGAGGCCGAGCTGATTCGCAATCGCAGCTGACATACCGCCACAGCGCCAGGGAGAAAATCCATGACCGCCGGATTAAATTCCACCACAGTTTTCAACAGCTCAGCCCGACCGACCAGGGTACATAAACTGAAGTCATCATGTTCCCCACCTTGAACAGCCCGCGCCTCAGACTGTCCCAAAACCACAGAGGGCATCTCGTATTGCACCACTTTGCTGGTTTACAGTCGACAGCCTTCTCGGCTTATAGTTGTGAACATCGACGCGCTCCACATTCCCAGCACCCGTCGCCCCCCGAGAGGACAACCAGAAGATTTGGTTGTGAAAAGATCACAAAAAAAACTGCAGGACGCAGGCGGCACTATTTGCCTTGGCAGCTTTACCGATCTCTACAAACTTTTCCGGCGCGAACCTGCGCGAAGGCTACAGTGCTGTTGCTGTGATCACATTCTTATTATGATCGAGTATTTCCACAAAGCCGTCGCAATTTGCAAGGCTCTCGCGTTCGAAGTCAAGGCCGTTGTAACGCTGCAGCGAACAGTGGAGCACGACATCCGCATCCCTCCTGAGAAGGCCGCTCCGTCCGTCGTTCACGGCGGCACCACTGGAGCCAGCTCCTGCAAGGTCGCCGGCGTCTTTTCCTGTCTTCTCCGGGCCAGGATCGTAGAGGCCTACGATCCTTTTCCTGCGGATGTCGCAGCTCGGAATACCTTTCATTTCACGTACACAATGTTACGTTTCAGCCTGGTCTTTCATGTTTTGTTTACCGCGACAAAGAAGAGCGTACCCGGTAGGTTTTTGCGTTCCATCGTCTTCCAATCGCCGATCTCTCCTGTAGCTGATGCACGCCCGACTTAATGCTTTTGGACGTGCGGGCAATGCAAGACGCATAATAAAGCACGGTCAGCGTTCAGAGCAAGCAGTGCAGCCAAGAAATCCGCACTTGCCCGAACACTGCAAGATGTATAAGGAGCGAATATCATGGAAGACAAAATGATCGTTGCCGAGTCAGAAAGGCTGATTTTGAGAAGATATAGAGAAGACGATTTGCAAGACTTGTTCGAATATCTGTCTGACGAAGAAGCCGTCAGGTTCGAACCATATAAACCGCTTTCTTTGGATGAAGTCAAGAAGAATCTTGAATGGCGTGTTGCGACAGACGAAATGATTGCTGTTGAATTGAAGGATTCGCACAAAATGATCGGAAACGTGTATATGGGAAAACGCGACTTTGATGCGCTGGAAATAGGATTTGTATTCAATCGGAATTACTGGGGGAATGGTTATGCCTCAGAGAGCTGTAGAACTTTGATTCAACAGGCATTTGCCAATGGAGTGCACAGAATCTATGCAGAATGCGACCCTGACAATGGGAACTCATGGAGATTACTTGAAGCGCTGGGGTTTGAGCGTGAAGCGCATTTCAGAAAGAACGTATACTTTTGGAGAGATGAAGCTGAAAAGGCCATTTGGAAAGACACATTCGTATACGCCAAATTGAATGAAACGTGAACAAGGATGGAAAGAGGAGAACGGTGTACTGATCGGCTATTCATTCCTCGCAGAGTATTCGTTCGTATTGTGCGCAAGCATAGGCCAACGTTTGGCGAAGGCTGCTCCGTTGACTCGACTCCACTGCCAAACGGTATGTGTCACGACAGCGTCTGCAGCCGGCTGCACTGCCAACGTGGGCAGGACAGCTCTGCGCCAAGACGCCGCCCCGTCTCAGGTCAGCTACTGCCTGCGGGGAGCGGACTTTCCGGCAGCGCCCGGCAGCAGACCTCTGGCGCCCGTGTACAGCGAGAGCACAATCCCGGCGCCAGCGACACCGGCAGCAAAACAGAACGCGGCAGTATAGGAGAACAGATCCACGAACAGACCGATCAGAACAGGGCCAAGGGTGGATCCCAGCGAATCCAGGGCCTGATACAGACCCTGCCCGGCTGATTTCTGTCCATCTGGGAGCGTCCTTGTTGCATTCGACATGAAGATCGCAGTAAGGGAGGCGTATCCGAGCCCGCCGACGAACTGCACAGCCGTAAAGACAGGAAGATCCCGTACGACGGTGATCACAGCTGTGTACAGACAGAGGCAGGCAAACCCAATAGCAGAAAGCCGGACGTCCCCTATGTTCCGGCCGGCCTTGGTAGAGACAAAAAAACTACTCAGCACAGAAGCCGCGATGAAGGCCGCATTGATCAGACCGAGCTGCACCCCTTGGGCGCCGATGTCCCGCGCAAGCTTCGGCGTAAAGCCGAACGCTGTGCCAAACACAATCAGTTTCAGCAGAATGCAGAGGACTGATGAGAGAATCAGCCTGCGGTTCGTGACGACCTGCCGCACAGCCGACAGCGTCTCCGGCGTTTTCGGGAGCTTCACGTCCTTTACGAACAGGGACAGCACAAACCCGGCGGCCCCGCTGATGCAGGCTGCCAGAAAGATAAGCCGGATTCCCCCGGCTGCGTCCAGAAAGCCGCCTGCCACAAAGGCCGCCAGAATCCCCGTCTCCACGATAGAACTGAGCAGACCCATGGCGCGGTCCGACTGCGCGGGCGGATAGTATTTTCCATAGACAACTGTGAAGCCGATGTACGCGGCACTCGCGTATCCGGACAGTGCATTGCCGACACACAGCATGGCGGCACTGGGAAACCAGTACATGATGGCAGCGGACAGCGCGGACATGGCCATGCCGGTGACGATTGTCTGTTTGTGTGTGCCTCTCCGGCTAGCGGCAATGCCCATGGGAAACCGGGCAACCATCTGCACCAGCGCATGTGCAGCGACAATAATGCCCGTCAGCGAAGCGCTGATGCCCATCGAAAGCAGGTGCGGAGTCAGGTAAGGAATGTAGAGGTACAGCGAGAACCAGAATACAGCCGCGCAGAACGCGAGCGTGAATCGCTTTGCCATAAGAATCCCCCGCTGGGTCGTGCCGTCCCAGAATGCCGTAAGCCAGGCGCATTGCGCTGCCTGAAGATGTTCGCTATATGGAGAGTGCCTCTCCCGTCCGTACGGTCTTGCCAGAAGCAGCGGACGCGTTCAGCTGCCGCTTTTCTCACGCAGGAGCAGCGCTGCTCCGATCAGCCCGGCGTCATCTCCGAAAGAGGCCTCCTTCACGTGCAGCGAATCAGGATCAATCAGATAGGGCTGTGCTTTTCTGACAGCCCACTCAAGAAAAAACGGGTTATGGACCGCCACAGATCCACCAACGACAATCACATCCGGATCCATCGCGCACATGATATTTGCGAAGCCGCGGCCCAGCATTTCAGCGCCATGCTCCAGAATACGGGTCGCGTGCGGATCGCCTGCGCCGTGCCGTTCAATCAATGTGCGGGCATCCGTCGCTTCTCCATAGTGCTCGCTCGCCCACATGGCCAGTCCGCTCCCGCTGCACTGCTCATTCAGGGATCCCGGATTTGCGTTCTTATGGCAGTGATAGTCATCGCTGACCATCATGTTCCACCATTCGGCAGCATTACAGTGCGCCCCACTTACGATCTCACCGCGGTATACATAACCGCCGCCCACGCCGGTGGAGAGCCCCACAAACACCACAGACTCGCAGCCCTGACCGCTCCCGAGCACCGCTTCGGCAAGCGCAGCGACGTTGCCGTCATTGTTCAGAACCGCCCTGAGGCCCGTGCGCTGCTCGGTATGACGGACAATGCCGAAGCCGTCCCAGCCGAACATGTTCGGCGGACGCACAATCGTGCCGGTGCGGACGTTCAGTGGACCCGGACTTCCGATCCCAATGCCGCCGGCACCGTCGCAGACTGTGCACACATAGTCGAGCAGCCTGTCCATATTCTGCTCGCAGGTGAGGGCGCGGTCGTTGTCTGTCTTGTAGACATCAAGCAGTTCATAGGACTCACTGACGACAGCCGCCCGCAGCTGCGTACCGCCTATATCGATGCCAATGGTGTTCATCACGCATACCCTCCATATTCACTGAACGCGCCCGGAGCGCCGCTCTCGCGGGCTGCCAGCACAAACTGCTCCATCTGCTCCCGGCTGTAGGCCGTGAGATCCGCCCTGAGCGGGTACCTCCGGCCGAGCAGCGCATACTTGGCAGGAGCAAGCGGGTTGTAATTCAGCAGTTCCCAGCGGACTCCGGGATCAAGCGCGGAAAGGAATGCTGCTGCCTCCTGCAGATTCGCGGCCGTAGCCGTTATCCCCGGAATCAGGGGCGTACGAACAGTCACTTTGGAGCGGTGCTCTCCCAGAAGTAGCCGCCGCAGGTTGTCCTTCGTCGTTTCGCTGCCTACGCCCGTGTATCTCCGGGCCAGGACCGGATCGACCAGCTTCAGATCCACGAAAATCAGATCCAGGTTATCAAGCAGCGGCGAGAGCCGTTCCCAGGGAAGCGCCGCTTCCGTCTCCAGTGCTGTATGGATACCCTCCCTGCGGCAGGCCGCCAGAAGGGCGCCGGCAAAATCTGCCTGCATCACCGGATCGCCGCCGCTCAGCGTCAC
Source organism: Clostridia bacterium (assembly GCA_014805015.1). Classification (GTDB taxonomy): domain Bacteria; phylum Bacillota; class Clostridia; order Christensenellales; family Christensenellaceae; genus JAAUYQ01. Next base: position 18,874 of record JAAUYQ010000083.1, read on the forward strand.
GCCGCCTGTGCCGTGCCGGTAGAAAGGGATATCCCGGCGGATCACGTCCATCAGCTGCGGCACCGTATAGTCCTGCCCGCTGAACCGGAGGGCACCGCCAGGACAAGCCCAGACCAGGTGGTCCCAGTTCTCGTCAGCCTGCGGACAGATTTTCAGCCGTCCGTCCTGCCAGTCAAGCCCGCCGCTGCGGGCAATCTGCGTGCAGGTTCCGCAGCGGATGCAGTTTGCTTCCATCCAGATGAGCTCAGCATCCAGACGAAGTCCCTCCGGATTCTGGCACCAGCAGCAGCGCAGCGGGCATCCCTTGAAAAAGATGCTGGTGCGGATGCCGCTGCCGTCCTGAAGCGAGAAGCGCTGAATGTCAAAGATCCGTCCGCGCAGCTCCTCAGACGCCGGCATAGCTTGTCCTGGCAATAATCTCGTCCTGCAGTTCCCCGGCCAGCTCGACGAAATACGCCGTGTAACCGGCCACCCGCACAGTAAGGCTCCGGTGCTGCTCGGGATGCACCTTCGCTTCCAGCAGATCTTCGCGCCGGACAACGTTAAACTGGATATGCGGTATCTCAAGATCCACAAAAGTCCGCAGAAAAGCCGCAAACCGCTCAATTCCGTCTTCCGTCTCAAAGAACGACGGCAGAAACTTCATATTGAGCAGTCCGCCATTACTTGTCAGAATTCTGTCCAGCTTGGAAACAGATTTCAGTACGGCAGTGGGACCAGCGAGGTCGCGGCCGTAGACGGGCGACATACCGCCGTCTGCAAGGGGCTCACAGGCATTACGGCCGTCCGGACTGGCACCTACGTTTTCTCCCATCGGCACATGTGCCGAAACGGTATACATGCCGGTGTGGAACGGGCCGCCGCGGTAATTGCGATGCTGCGAGAGGGCCTCCCGGAAATGCTCAGCCCACTTTACGCCCAGCGCATCCACCCAGTCCACATCATTTCCGTAGGACGGCACTCGGTTTTTCATAGCGGCCTGCATCGTTTCATAACCGTTAAAATCGGCTTCCAGGGCGCGGAGCACTTCTGCGCCGGTAAAGCGCTTTTCCTCATAGACAAGCTGTCTGAGCGCCGCCATGCTGTCGGCGAGGTTTGCAACCTGGATCATCTGGATGCCGGAGAAATTGTATCTGGCCCCGCCGGCTGTCACATCGAGCCCCCTGCCGAGGCAGTCGTCAATGACCGCAGACAGAAACGGCGTCGGCAGCAGCTCCTGGTGCGCCTTCTCCACCTCGGCGCAGGCTGCTGTCATTTTCTCTATGTAGTACTCAATGTACCAGGCAAAGGCTGCCTCCAGCTCGGCAAAAGAACGGTAGGTCGTCAGATCTCCGCGGAAAGGCGCCATCTGCTGCCCGGTCAGAAGATCGCGGCCGCCCGTCATCGTCAGTTCCAGCACTTTGTTCAGGTTGAACATGGCCGCATCGCTCCATCCGAGGTTGTTGCCCGGCGTGGTCAGCTCGACGCAGCCGACGACAGCGTAGTCACGCGCATCCGCCGGCTCCACACCGAGCGCCTCGAGCGCCGGCACGACAGCTGTATCGCTGAAAAACTGCGGCATGCCGCTGCCGCGCGCCACCACCCGCACCGCCTGCTTCAGGAGTGCCTCCCCGGTTCCCGGGTGCAGCCGCACCGACAGATTCGGCTGCGGGAGGCCGAGATCGTACTGCGCGCGGAGCATCAGAAACGACAGGTCGTTGACAAAGTCCCGGCCTTCCTCGTCCACACCGCCGAGCGCGACATTGAAGCCGATTGGAAATCCGGCAAAATACTTCGCGCTCTTCTGATTGCGCATATACACGATCTGATTGAATTTCAGCCACAGGCATTCGATAAGTTCGAGCGCTTCCTCGCTGCTGAGACGTCCGGCAGCTACATCCGCCTCGTAGAACGGCGCCAGGAATCTATCCATCCGGCCTGGCGAAAAAGAAGAGGCATTCGACTCCATCTGCAGAATGACAAACAGAAACCACAGCGACTGGACCGCTTCGTGAAAAGTCCTCGGGGGCCTCACCGCGAGACTCCGGCAGATCCCGGACACCTCGCGCAGACTGCTTCGCTCATCTGCGCTATGCGGTTGCGCAGCCAGCGCATCCGCCAGATCCGCATAGCGGCACATGAAGCTGCGGGCTCCCCGCATCGTCTCCGCCACCGCTGCATAAAAGACGGCATGCTCCCCACTGCCGGTAAGACGTGCTTCCGCTTCCTCCTGAAGACCTTTCGGTCCGAGCCGCAGCCACCGGCTGCAGTCCGGGCAGATGTGTCCCTGGCTGTGATCTGTCTGGTTTATCTTTACGACCTGTCCGATCTCGCCTATCAGGTCCCCGCACCGCTCGCTGATAACGTCCTCCAGGGAACGTCCACTCCAGTACGGCAGGATATCGCGGCGAAAAGCCTCCATGTCCCCGGCCCGGACCGCAAACGTATCCTGCGGCCGCGTCGGCAGCGACTCAAACTCCCGGTCTACCCAGCCTGAGCCGCTTTCCGGAGACACGACACCGGCCCGCACGCCGGCTGTCCGGTTCCCCACAATGCGCTCTTCCGGATCGATGGCAATGTCCATCTGTTCCAGGGCTGAGCGCAGTGCCAGAGCTCTCTGCAGCAGGCGCGGTTTGTCTTCATTTGCCTTGTATGTCTCCGTTATGATGCGCGCCTGCTCGATCGACGCATAGCGCGGTTCGTCCAGCATTTTCCGTTTCAGATGCTCAATTCTGGCGCTGAGTGCCACTTTCCTGCTCCTCCTCCGATTATTGTTCTGTATCATTATAGCCAGAAACACGCCTCGCCGACAACCCTATTTCGTATCGTTTTTTATTTTTTCGTATCATCACTCAGGAGCACTGTCAGCCCGAATTCCTCGAGGCGTGCCTTTTCCGCAGCCGGCGGCTGGCCATCGAGGATGATGCCGGTGAATTCGTCTAAGGAAGCATAGGAATAGTCACCGTCCTCGGTGAGCTTGCGCGTCTCTGTGAGAAGGTAGGCTGTGCGGCTCACGGAAAGAGCCGCTGCCTTGGTGAGACCGTCCTCAGGCAGATATGTGAGGGCAGTGCCCCGGCCTGTATCAAGGCCGGCAGCACCCATGAAAGCAGCGTCAAAGCGGAAACGGCGGATCTGCTCATCGGTGAGACTGCCGACAAAACCGTCGTGCGAGGAGTTGAAAGCGCCGCCCACCACGATGACATGCAGCGCGCCTGGACTGCCGAGCACCGTGGCAACATCGAGCATGTTGGTGACGACTGTGGCGGGCCTGCCCGACTGGTCAAGCAGTCTGGCAAGTTCCGCATTGGAAGTGGAAATATCGAGAAAAATGGTTGCGCCGGGCTGAATGAGTTCAAGTGCCCGGGCCGCAATGGCTGCCTTTCCTGCCACATTCCGGTTCCGGCGGGCGGCCACGTCTACATCACGGCGGTTCACCCGCACCCGGACAGCACCGCCGTAGGTGCGCTTCAGCAGTCCCTGTTTCTCGAGGGCCCGCAGGTCCTTGCGGATGCAGTCGGGCGTCACGCCGTACGCCTCGCTCAGCGCAGCTACCTCCACGGCCCCGTCCGTTTCAATGCGGCTCACTATGTCCTGCTGCCGTTCTGCTCCGAGCATCCTTCTCACCTCCGTGTTCTGCCGCCGAGTTTCTTCTATATTATACAGCCGCTCCAGAGAAGCGGGCCGCTGTGCTACACTTAAGGCTGCTTCCGGCAGCGCCTGCTGCCGGGAATGGCAGACAGACTGAGGAGGACTTTTCTGTGGAAATACTTGCGCCAGCCGGCAGCCGGGAGTCGCTTGAGGCAGCTGTGCAGAATGGCGCTGACGCTGTCTATCTCGGCGGCAGCAGACTCAACGCCCGGGCTTTCGCTTCCGGCGTCGGGGATCTCGCTGAAGCAGTACGCTATGCCCATCTGCGCGGCACAGATGTACATTTCACGCTGAACACGGTGCTGCTTGACAAGGAAGTGGAGGCGTTTCAGGATCAGGCGCGCGAAGCGGCCCTGGCCGGCGTGGATGCCTTCATCGTCGCAGACCTTGGTGCGCTGCTGATGCTGCAGCATCTGTGGCCGTCTGTCCCCCTGCATGCCAGCACGCAGCTCTCCATCCGCAGCACGCAGAGCGCTGAGGCGTACAGCAGTCTTGGTTTTACCCGTCTTGTGCTCGCACGTGAAGTGCCGGCCGATGAAGTGCGGGAAATCCACAGAGCAGCCAGCGCCGAGCTTGAAGTTTTCTGTCATGGAGCGCTCTGCGTCTGCGCGAGCGGCCGCTGCCTCATGAGCAGTCTGCTCGGCGGCCGCAGCGCCAATCGCGGCACCTGCGCCCAGCCCTGCCGGCTGGAATACACGCTCGCGGGTCACAACGGCTACTTTCTCAATACGAAAGACCTGGCACTGGCAAACGAAATAGAGGTTCTCCGGGATTGCGGCGTCTCCAGCCTCAAAATTGAGGGCCGCATGAAGGGTCCCCTGTACGTGGCCGCGGCCGTGCAGGCCTACAAGGAAGCAGACGACACCGGACGCGTTTCGGATGCGGCTATGGAGGCGCTTCTTCTCACTTTCTCCCGCGGCGGCTTCACGACTGGCGCCTTTGGCAGCGACCGCAGCCGTTTTCACCGGGAGATGCCCGGTCACACCGGCATTCCGCTTGGCCGGATCGTCCGGTTGAGCGGCAACCGGATTGTGGTTGACACCAGCGAAAGCCTGCAGCCCGGAGATACCGTGGCGGCTGCCGGGGCAGACAGACGGCCGGCAACCGTCACTGCTGTCCGCAGGGTGGCAGGCGGCCTTGAGATTACCCTTGAAGGCAGCCGGGACCTGAAACCAGGCGAGCCTCTGCTGAAGAAGGCAGACGCCGAAATCCTGCGCCGGCTTGAAGAGAGCTGCCGGGATGGACACCGCTTGACAGAGCTTCGCGGCGTGTTCCGGGCGGAACCGGACCAGCCGCTTCAGCTGACGGTGCAGCTTCCGGACGGACGGCAGGCTGCCGCAGCAGGCGCTGTGCCGGAACCCGCCCGCACCAGGGAGCTCACCGGAGAATCTGTCCGTCAGCAGCTCTCGCGGACCGGCGGCACACCCTTCCGGTTTGCATCGCTTGCAGCAGAGCTTGCCCCGGGGCTTGCTGTCCCAAAAAGCGCGCTGAACAACCTGCGGCGTCAGGCTCTTGAAAAGGCTGAGAGCCTGCTGCAGGACCGCTATCCTAACCGCGAGGAAGGTGCGCTGCCAGTCCTCCTGGGATCCCGCCGGAAGCGCCGCCCGGAGCGGATTGCCGCAGCTTGTGCCACAGCTGAACAGGCCGAGGCTGTTGCCGAGACAGCGGATGAGCTGTATCTGCCGGCTGCTGTCATCCAGACAGGCCGCTTTTCCGGGGCGCGGTGCCTGCTTCCGGGTATGGCCAGCTCGCGGGAAGTGCAGAAGATTCTCGCGCTCGGAGCGCCGCTTGTGGCGGGCTGCCTGCTTCCCGACATGGAAGGCACAGTCAGCGATGCTTCGTTCAACGTCACCAATTCATATGCCCTGAAACTGCTCTGCGATCTCGGATCTGTGCGCGTCACGCTGTCGGAAGAGCTCAATGCAGCGCAGATCCGCGACCTGATGGTGCCGGACGGCGCGGAGACGGAGGTAATCGGCTACGGCTACCAGACCCTGATGGTCACCGAAAACTGCCCGATCGAGTGCGACCGTAAGCACTGCCGGCTCAAGGGAAACACCGAGACGCTCGGAGACAGGCGCGGCAGATCCTTTCCACTGACTGCAGACGGCACGGACAGCTGCCGCGTCCGTATTCTCAACGCCCTGCCCCTCTACGCCGCGGACATCATCGGCGAGATCTCCTGCGACGTTATCCGCCTGGTTTTCACCAGCGAGACGCCGGCTGAATGCCGCCGCATTGCGCAGATATACAAAGACGCCCTCGCGCTGGGAAATGCTCCCGGCTTCGAGGGTGAATATACACGCGGCCATCTGCGCCGCGGGCTGTAGGGCCCGCGGCTGCGGCAGTCGACGATCACAAAGATTGTCAGCGATTTTCTGGAACGTGGGCTGGTATGCGAGACTCGATTTCTGGAAGGAAAAAAGGGACGCCGTTCGATTGCGCTCACACTGAACCCGGACCACTACGTGGCCGCTGTACGGGTCTCGCGTGAATACCTGATGACCGGCGTGCTCAATGTGTGCGGTCAAGAGATCGGGCCGCCCGCCGTGACGGACATTCGCGGTCTTGAGCCCGAGCAGATCATCCGCAGGATTGTCGGTGCTGTCCGCACTCTGGAACAGCGCTGGGCCCCGCAGCTGTGTGCAGTCGGCGTGGCTGTTCCCGGACCGTACGTCCGTTCCGAGAAAGAGAGCGGTCCTGTGACCGACTCCCCCGGCTGGGCGGGGGTGTCGCTGGAGCGCGAGCTGCGCAGGCACATCCGCCTGCCGATCGTGGTGGAGCACGATGCCAATGCCGGCATCCTGGCTGAACTGGCTGAGATTCATCCGGTGGATCCGGCAGATTCCTTCATCTATATTGCTGTTGTATATTGCTGTTGGGCAGGGCATAGGCGCCGGCGTGTACACCGGCGGCCGCCTCATGCAGGGCACCCTCGGCGTTGCCGGCGAGATCGGGCACACCTGCATCGATATTCACGGACCGCAGTGCGAATGCGGCAGCCGCGGCTGCCTCACCCACTATGTCTCCACGCCCGCCTTCATGCTCTATGCAGAAGAAGAGCGATCATGCCACAGCGGCACGCAGCTACAGCCCGGGTTCAGCCGCAGCGAGCTCTTTGCTGCCCTGGCCGCCGGGGATTCCGCTGCGGCGGCCGCGCAGTTCCTGTTCAGCAATACCGGCCTGCTTGACGCGCCAAAAAACCCCATGGGTGCTGCGAGCTGAGACGCCCCGCAGGCTCTCAGTCCAGATCACCCCGGCTGGAGACCCTGTGCATAAGGTCAGAGCTCGCCCTGTAGAGCTCTCCGTAGATACCGTGCAGCTCTTCATACAGAGCCGCATTGACAGGATCCGGAGTGTACCCTTCGGGGGCGAAGCGGACAAGCGCCCGGCATCCCTCCCGGACATCCGCATAGAATCCGAGGGCAGCCGCTGCCAGAATGCTGATCCCCAGGCAGGCCTGCTCCGGCGTCGTGCTGATGCGGACCTCCTGGTTCAGGATGTCTGCCATAATCTGCATCCACACCGCGCTGCGGGCGCCGCCGCCGGACGCAATGACGCCCTCGGCCGGCAGTCCCAGCTCTGCGAGAATCTGCAGGCAGTCCCGCATCGCAAAACAGATCCCTTCCATAACGGCACGGACCAGATAGCGCCGGTCGTGAATGAGACGCAGCCCAAACAGCATACCGGTAGCCTGCGGATCCATGTGCGGCGTCCGTTCGCCGCTCGTATACGGCAGGAAAATCAGACCGTCGCTCCCACTCGGTGCAGAAGCAGCCAGTTCGCTGAGTGCCTCGTAATCCATGCCGTCCAGAATACTGTCCCGTACCCAGCGCATATTGATGCCGCCGCCCAGAATCGCTCCGAATACAGCACACGAACCATCCACTGCGTTGCAGAACGTATGCGTCCGCAGCTCCGGGTCGTAGCGGTCCGCATCGGAATAGACGGAAACTGTTGCCCCGGTGCCGATGTTCGCGACCACGTTGCCCTCTGAAACAAGGCCGTTGCCGAGCAGCAGGGCACTCTCGTCGCTGGCTCCATAGATGACGGGAATGCCAGCCCGGAGTCCCGTCTCGTCGGCGCAGCTCGCTGTCACTGTGCCCGCCGTCTGCATTGGCTGTCCAAGCTCCGGCAGCAGACCGGCATCGAGTCCCAGTGATTCGAGCAGCGGCCTGAACCATGTGCCGCTTCTGAGATCATACAGGCATGTACCGGATGCGTCCGTCGGTTCGCTTCCGAGCTCTCCGGTCAGCCGCAGACGGATATAGTCTTTCGGACAGACTACATGTGCAATCCGGCTGTACGTTTCCGGCAGCTCCTCATACAGCCACAGCAGACTTGGCAGTGCGTAACCTGGAAAAATGCGGTTCTGCAGGTGCTCCGCGAGGTACGCATGATTCTGCGAGGCATAGATCTGTGCGACCTGGGCCGCTGAGCGCTGATCCAGCCAGACGATGGCCGGATATGCGGGCTGCAGTGAAGTATCCAGGGAGACCAGTCCATGCATCTGTCCCGTAAGGCCGATGCCGCTTATCGCAGCGAAGGCTTCTGGCTGCGCAAGACGGAGCGCCGAGAGGATCCCGACAACACTCTGCCACCAGACCTCCGGATCCTCCTGGGCATACCCAGGGTGCGGAATCTCAACGGAATATTCCCTTCCGGCAGACGTCAGAAGGCCCGTCTCCGTGTCGGTAAGCGTAGCCTTTACGCTCTGCGTTCCCAAATCGATTCCCAGGATAATCGCCATACTTTCCCTTCCTATGCTATGCAGCATCGCTTTTGAAGCCCGCACCGCGGGCGGCTCTGAGCCTCGGATGCAGTAACGGTATCCCTTCAGGACGTAATTGACAACCGGTGGGCGGACAGGCACACCAGCGGCCGCGCAGCGCCGGCAGCTGATATAATGAATGCAGAAAACAGACTTCGCACCGCTGCCGTTCCACTGCTGCGGGCACAGACGCCGTCAGACTGCAGGAAAACTCTCACCTGCCGCGGCGGCACGGGGATTCAACATTCAAGAGGTGACGATTGGGTAATTTTAGAAAGAACTGGCTTGCAGGGTGCCTGGGGCTGTCCCTGCTGCTCTCGTCCTGCGCAGCAGCACCTGCACCGCCGGAAACACCAACCCCGCCTGAAGCGGGGACTGAAGCAACAGCACAGGCCACCGAAGAAACGACACCCGAGCCAACGCCGGAACCGAGTCCGGCCCCTGAGCCGGATGCCATCCTGGCAGCCCTTGGACAGACAGATATTTTTGCCTTCATTTCTCCCGAGCTCTACGCGCGCAGCGAAGGACAGCGCTGGTATGAGCCCGTGCTTGCCAAATCGGAAGAGACGCTGCAGCTGCCAGCGTCCTACGCTGCATGGCTGCAGGCTGCCGCAGACAATGTCAGCCAGCTCGGACTCGCACAGGTAGATCTGCAGGCCGAAGCTCCTTCGTGGCCTACGCTGGCCGCCATCATCAGCAACTATTATGGTGACCCGGAGAACATGCGCACCGCACTGATCAAGGCAGGCGGACTCACCTGCGAAGTGTCCTCGTCGGCAGATGGCGGCTACACAGCAACCATCACGTCGAATCCACCGGATGCTCCAACGCTGATGTACGATCTGCCGGAAACAGAAACCACCAATCCGTTTTCCCTGCTCGCCTCCTACGCATATCTCTCGACTGTGTTCGACGAGAATATGAACAGCCGCGAAGGAGTGGGCACGCCGGAACTCGGACCGCTGCTCTTTCCGATCGTACAGCCGGCCCGCTACTATGTCGGAGACTGCTGGGCACTGCCGCGGGACGGCGGTGCCCGGCTTCACACCGGCATTGACATCAATGCGCCGGAAGGAACAGACCTGCTGGCCGTTACCGACGGCGTTATCCTCAACAACGGGTTCGATTCCGTGGCAGGCAACTTCGTCGTCCTCCAGGCTGCAGACGGAACCCAGTATCACTACTACCACCTTGTGGAACCATCCGACCTGACGCCCGGAACCGTCGTTTCAACAGGGGACGTGGTCGGTCATGTCGGCAGTACGGGCAACAGCCGCGCCAATCATCTGCACCTCACGATCATCACGGCAGACGGCCATTACATCAATCCTTACACCTACATGCTGAAAGCGCAGCAGGATACCGTCGCCGCCGGCTGATCCACGTCTGCGGCTCTGGTGTTCAGCCCTCTGCAGCTAGATTCAGGATTTCCAGGATTCCTTTCTCGCCGATCGGGACATAGGTGCCAATCTGGCCGCCATTCTTCTTGGCCACGGCCGCGGCAATCTCCGCAAAGTGTTCCTGGTCCACTCCAAGATCCTGCATTGCCTGGGGCAGACCCAGCCGGCTGAAATGCTGGCGCACATAATCCACAACATGCGCGGCTGCCTCTTCCGGCGGGAAGTCGGCTCCCATCATCCGTGAGGCAAACAGCTGAAAACGCTTTGGATCATGGTCCGCCACATACGCCAGCCAGGCCGGGAACAGCACCGCCATGGCAGCACCATTTGTGATGCCGAACCGGCTCGTAAGTTCGTGTGCAATCGTGCGGGCCGCTGTATCACGCTCCCGTCCGACATGCAGCGTCCCGTCATGAGCCACCTTGGCGGCCCACATCAGGTTGCTGCGAGCCGCGTAGTCGTTCGGCCGCTCAATCGCCCGCGGAGCTGTCTCGAGGAGTGTCCGCAGCACTGCTTCACATAGCCGGTCCGTGATATCCGCATCCGTCGTGTTGGTGAAGTATTTCTCCAGTACATGGCAGCTGGCATCGGCAATTCCACAGGCTGTATTGAAGGCCGGCAGCGAATATGTGACTTCCGGATTCAGCACAGCAGCCACCGGGCGCAGCCGGTCGTCCTGATACGTGCGCGTCTCGTCTGTCTCATCATGGCGGATCACCATAGAATTCGAGGATTCACTGCCCGACCCGGCAATCGTCAGCACGACGGCAACCGGCAGAACAGCTGCCGGCGTCCGGGAACCTTCAAAATATTCCCAGATATCATCCGAGTTGGGCGTTCCTGCCGCAATCGCCTTGGCCGTGTCAATCACACTGCCGCCGCCGACTGCCAGGATAAGACTGACTGCCTCCTGCCGGGCCAGCCTGATTCCGGCCCAGACCGTAGAAAGCGCCGGGTTCGGGCGCACGCCCGGGAGTTCCACAAATTCCACCCCGGCATCTGTCAGGGACTGGCGCACGCGGTCGAGCAGTCCCGCCTGTTCTGCCCGGTTCTGGCCTGATACCAGAAGTACCCGCTGCGCGAACGGTGCCACTTCTTCGCCGATCTGCTTTTCCATGTCCTTACCGAACAGTATTTTCGTAGGATTGTAGTATACGCCGTTGTCCATCTTGTCCTCCGTTAAGCGTGACCCTTCTTCAGCCGTCTTTTCCTATCTATATCTACCCAGTACACGCCATCCGATACATCGCGCCCAGAATCGTGCTCTCCGCTGTCCGCATCCCGGCCTGTCCCGCCAGGATCTGCACTGCTGCCATTCTGTTCTCTAAATGTTTTATCACATATACTGCAATAAAAAGAAGGCGCTGGTTGTTCCCCTGCGCCCGCGTGGCTTTTACTGCTCGTCCGTGCTGTCTACGAAGTAGGCGTCCTTGATGACGATCGGCTCAAGCGGCTTATCGTTGGCGTCGGTCGCCGCTTTGGCGATCTTATCGACTTCATCCATACCCTGGACAACCCTGCCAAATGCTGCGTACTGCCCGTCCAGGAACGGAGAGTCCTTTTGCACGATGAAGAACTGCGATCCGGCTGAATTGGGGTCAGAAGCTCTGGCCATCGAGATCACACCGCGCTCATGTTTCAGGGGATTCGGAACACCATTGGCTTCGAACTCGCCCTCGATTGTATATCCCGGGCCGCCCGTACCGTTGCCTTCGGGGTCACCGCCCTGGATCATAAATCCATCGATCACTCGGTGAAAGGTGAGCCCGTCGTAGAAGCCCTTGGAGACCAGCTTGGCGAAGTTTGCCGCAGTCTCGGGGGCGGCATTCGTGTCGAGTTCAATGCCGATCTTACCGCCATCGTTCATCTCAAGTACAATCATAGAAATACCTCCCTTGCCCCCATAAGATAGCAGAACGCCGGTCTTTTGGCTAGCACAAAAAATACCCGGACCGGGGCATGATCCCTGCTCCGCCGGCGGCCCGCTACCAGCAGATGCGCGGCGTAATACCCGCCAGCCAGGCCAGCGCAGTACCGAAATTTGTCATGGGCACGCCGGCCTCGCGCGCTGCCTCAAGACGGGACAGCATGCCGCGCCGGTTGCTCATGCAGCCGCCGCACTGCAGGATAAGCTTATAGGTGGAAACGTCGTCCGGGAAATTCGGTCCGGAGCAGACCTGAATGTCCAGACTGCCGCCCGCGCGCTTTTCCAGAAGTTTTGGCAGCTTCTCCCGCGCAATATCGCCCTGCAGCGCGTGGTGCGTGCAGGACTCCGCAATGAGCACCCGGTCGCCCGGTTTCAGCTGTGCGATTGTCTCGGCTCCAGCAAGGAAGGCCTCTATATCCCCCTTTTTCTTCGAAAGCAGAATAGAAAATGACGTCAGCGGGATCTCATTGGGCAGATGCGCATCCACCTCCGGGAACGCCTGGGAGTCTGTAATAACCAGGGCTGGAGGCTTCCTGAGATCAGAGAGCGCATCAGGCAGATCCTCTGTCTTGATGCAGAGGACACGGCATCCGGCATCGAGCAGTTCCCGGATCATCTGCACCTGCGGCAGAATCAGACGCCCTTTCGGTGCCTGGATGTCCTGCGGCATCACCAGCAAAACAAGATCTCCGGCCTCAACCAGACCTGATGTTGCCGCCGCCTCTTCGTTTCCCGACCAGGCCTCAGCAAGAGCGCGGCGGAGTCCCTCGCCGCCGCTGCAGTTTCCCAGGTCTACTTCTACGTCCACACGCCGATCGCTGGCCGGCTGGCTGCCTTCCACGGAGTTCCAGACTTCAATCACGGGAACCTGCCGCTGCCGGAACAGCGTCCGCAGCGCATCCGCCTCCGCATCTTCGCTGTCGTCTGTCCGCACAAAAACGGCTATGTCGGTGCGGGCAGCCGCTTCGCGTGTTTTTTTCGCGCGGGCTTCAGACAGCTCTGTATTGTCACCGGTTCCAGCCGTATCGATCAGCACAACGGGTCCGATCGGCAGCAGTTCCATCGATTTGAAAACAGGATCCGTGGTTGTTCCCGCCACCGGCGAGACAAGTGCCGTCTCTGCCCCGGTCAGCAGATTGACCAGACTGGACTTTCCCGCGTTCGTCCGTCCAAAAAATCCAATATGCACTCGCTCGCCGCGGGGCGTCTGATTCAGGTCTGCCATACTGATCCCCTAAAAGCGGAAGTCGCGTTCGCCGTCCTTGATGCGCTCAACATAGGATGCGGCCTTTGCACGGATCTTCTCGTTCGGAATCGCGCTTATCTTCTCACTGACCAAAGCTTCTGCTGTCCGTTTAAATTCCTCGTCGCCGTAATCTTCCGCATACTCTGTCAGGGTCAGCAGGGCGTTGGCACCGCAGACATTCCCTATCTGCCCGTTTTTGGCGAGCTGCATAAAACGGTCGCCGGTCCGGCCTTCCCGGTAGCAGGCCGTGCAGAAACTCGGTATGTAGCCGCTCTTCATCAGCTCGGTGGTCATTTCAAGCGGTGTGCGGTGATCCTCAATTTCAAACTGCGGCTTTTGCGTACAGATGGTGTAGCCGCCGACGCCTGTCTGTGATCCGGCAGACACCTGGGAAATCCCGAGTGCGATGACCGAGTCACGGTACTCTCCGCCTTCCCGGGTGGAGAGAATCATGCCGGTATACGGAACAGCCATGCGGATAATCGCGACGATCTTCTTGTAATCGTCATCCGAGACAGCGTTCGGAAAGCTGGATTTTTTTACATCCCCCGCATCCCGGATCCGGAGCATCGAAATCGTATGCGGGCCGACGCCGAATTTCTGGTCCAGGTGCTCGGCGTGCATGATCTGACCTACCAGGTCATAGTGCCAGTCATACAGGCCGTACAGGACGCCGAGCCCGACGTCGTCAATGCCGGCCTGCATTGCCCGGTCATGCGCTGTTGTGTGATACTCGTAGTTTTTCTTCGGACCACCCTTGTGCATATAGTCGTAGGTCGGATAGTGGTATGTCTCCTGAAACAGGATATACGTGCCGATGCCGGCCTCTTTCAGACGCCTGAAGTTCTCTTCAGTCGTGGCCGCTATATTGACATTGACGCGGCGGATGGCGCCGTTGTCAAACTTCAGGTTGTAGATGACATCGATGGCATGCAGCAGGTATTCCATCGTATTCATCTGCGGATGCTCGCCCATCTCGAGCGCCAGCCGTTTGTGACCCATTTTCTCCAGGGCCTCCACTTCCGCAGCGATCTCTTCGTCTGTCAGGCGCTTGCGCTCCATGTCGGAAGAAGCATGGTAGCCGCAGTAGCGGCACTCATTCACGCAGTGATCCGACAGGTAGAGTGGCGCAAACATGACAATCCGGTCGCCATAGATGTGCTCTTTGATCTCGCGGGCTGCCTGAAACATCTCCTCGAGCAGCTGCGGATCTGTCACGTACGTAAGGACTGCCGCTTCCCGGTGCGTAAGACCCCTGAACTCGCGTGCCTTTGCGATCAGGAACCGGACTGTTTCCGGATCCGAAGCCTTGCTGCGTGCCTCTTCCAGCGACGCTTCTATTTCCTCATCAGATATGAATTCCGACGCTTTGTCGGACATAACATCGTATGCCATGCTGTTCCTCCGTATCGAAAAGACTCTGACAAAACAAACTGCACGAGGCCAGGATCCGCAGGAAAGCAGGCACTACAAAAGACCGGTCTGCCGGCCTAAATGAAGACGCCTCATCCTTGCGCTCGGACTTCTCCTGCGGTCAGAATCTGCGTAGATAAAGTAGGTTTTCGGAAGCAGTCATGCTTTGCAGGCGCCTCGCCCGCCCAAGGCGCCTCAGCAATGATTCTGCTGCCGCTGAACGGCTGCCTGCTTCTGCAGCGCACTGCAGTTTTCGGCACTGTTCAGCACTATATATCATCTCACAGGATGGCTCATCGGACAAGTGCGGCCGCAGCATGGAAGGCTGCGGGCAGATGCCGGCTCCAGAAAGACGGCCAGCGAAGCTGACGGTGTGAAGTTCCGGGGGCAAACAGCAATTTTTGCTCCCCGGGATGAAATGTCAAGCCAGGGGACTTTCATTGGGCGAAAAATAGCAATAAAATAGGGACCATATAACTACAATCA
>JAAUYQ010000084.1 GCA_014805015.1 Clostridia bacterium
GGTCCGTAGGCTCCGATGTCAGCTAATTTCTGTCTCGTAGTCCATTTTGGGCCGATTCATCCCCCACCTGCCGCCTTCGGCGCCTGAGGTGGGGGCCTTCTCGGCTTATATTGGTAAAGACTGCGGCGATATCGAAGGCAAGTCCAATCGCCACGAGACTTTGGCTAAGCGTGAGAAAACGTGCCAGCATCGTGCAGCCGGAAGACACAGCAATAGACAGGATAAAGCACAGAGACTGCGAGGGCGCGTGACTTCCGCCGGCGCTGATGCGAATTGGCAGGAAAAAGAGTAGCCAGCATGCTGCACCGGCAAAATTGCCAGCACAAGAGCCGATAATCAGAATGAGCGAGTAGATGATCAGGCTGGACAGTATGCATTCACAGCCATAGGCAAGAATCTGCGTATCTACAGGTAAGCCGCTATGCTGCTTGAGCCACGCAGCTAGGCGATGAGAGATTACGCTCATGTGAACAGTGTCAGCCAGCGAGAACGCAACGTTTCAAGGTACTTTGGTCCAATTCGGAGGGCTTCGCCGTTCGACAGAATCATTTCGCGGCTGTCGAGACGCACCACCTGATCCAAATTCACAATCAGCGACTTGCTGCACCGGAGGAACTGATCTGGGAGCTGCGTTTCAACATCCTTGAGCAGTTTACGTTCTGACATGATTTCGTTGCGTAAGTGAATATCCAGGTGATGACCGGAGCTGGAGAAATACAGAATGTCCTTCAGCGGAAGCCTGACCTTGCTGTGTTCGAAGCTGCGCACGTAAAAGCTCTTTGGACGCATCTTGATTCTGTCGACCGCGCTGCTCATGTATCGTTCGACCTGGGTCTGCTGTACGGGCTTAAACAAATACTGAAAAACCTGAGCGTCGAAAGCTTCCTGAACGTGAGTCGACTCATTGGAAATGAGGATGACAAACGTGTCCTGATCTGTTCGATGGAGTTCAGATGCTACTTCCAGACCCGTGCGATTTTCCTGCAGGCGAATATCGAGGAACGCGACGTCAAATCCGGACTCCTCAGCGTCTATCAGAAAAGGATCGCTTGACGTGTAGCGCCCCATTTCGACACTATTGCCGCTTCGTGCTCCCCAGGTCGCAACCAGTTCTGCAAGCTGCTCACAGAATGCCCATTCGTCGTCCAGGACGGCTACGCGTATAATCATGACTTTTCCCTCGTTATCGGCACAGCAATCTTAATCTCAAAGACGTTCGGGCCTGCATCGATTGTGTAAAAGCCGGATGCAGCCTCAAGACATTGCGTGAGACGATAGAAACCGTTCCCGCGGTCGTGTCCTTCTTTTGTCGAAAGCAGGCGGCCGTCTTCGTCTCGCCTATACACTCCATCGCAACTGTTGGCAATGCGGATGATTCGCATATCACTTTTCTGCTGTATTCTGATTTCGATAAAGCGATTGTCTGCTTCCACGTTCTCGCAAGCTTCGATTGCGTTATTGAGCAGGTTACCCAGGATCATGCTCAGATCGCTCTCTGAGACGTCTATGTCTGCCAAAGACTCAGAGTGCACGTGAAATCGAATGTCACTGTCTTGTGCCACGATCCGTTTGACATTAATAATAGCGTCTGCGGCTGGAACACCCGTAGACGTCATGACCGGCAGACTGTCCTGCCGGGTGCGAAGCTCGCCTAGGTAGGTGATGAGATTCGGCCAATCGCCGTGTGCAGCATAGTATTGCAAGACTTCGAATGTATTGCGCACGTCGTGAGTCCAGGCGCGATAAAGAGTCTGGACTTCGCGAGTCCGTTCCTGCTCAGCTTCTAAATGTCGTGCCTCTAGTTCCGCTTGGCGTTGCCGCGCATTGGCAGCGTTTATACCGTCAAACAATAGGATTGTCCCGACCATCATTCCCAGGATCGATGCACTTACGACAACGAGAACGTTGCGTTCTTGATTTGATCGTTGTCCCTGGATGGCTAAACCTACAGTTAGTGCTGCGGCCAGTGTTGCCACCATCATAATGAGAACAAGAAACAGCATCCACCTGGTATTCACCTGCCGAGCACCAGAATAGCTGCGAATGCTTGACAGGACGAATGTGAGAAGGACTACGACAGAGAGATAGGCAATCTGCACTCCAAGTCTTGCGGGCGATGGACTGAGTGTATCCACGACGTCAAGCCCGCTGATAAAAGGCAGAGTTGAGGCAACTGTTAGGTTTGCAGCTATGTAGATCGAATTTCCAACAAATCCCCATATTATCTTTCGTATCAGAGAGCCGCGGAAGCACATTACTGCGTACGCAATGATTACAAATGTGCCGATCGAGAAAATTGTCAGGACGTCAGCAGCAGCCATATTCATGACTGTCGTGGATGCCGCCACTGGTATGACCATCCACAGTGCAAGATTGTGATGAACCTGCGACGCTCCAAGCTGCTTAGCCAGTAGCCAATACAGACAGAGCGACTCTATGCAGTTAACCGAGATCTCCCAGATGTTCCAGAGCATGATTGCCGTACCTCCTGCGCTGCATCGTATTCATACCACGTCTTCGCACATAAGATCAAGTGAGCAGTTTGATAGACTCGTGCGGTTGAAGCAAAAGAGGCGGTTTCATGTCGTCTGAAAGCTCGTTCATGTCGCTTACAGTCCCAGGCAGGCGGAATGGTGCTATCATCCTGTTGGTGGGCTCGCTAAGGAGTGACGCGGTCATACCGAGTCCACATTGGAAACCGTGCGCTGGCGTCTCCGCTCTCGACAACTTAGAAGAGGAGATGCGGGTAATGCGGACTCCACGCTGCAGGATGCGCTGTATTCCAGGGGCTATCTGGGTCAGAGAGGCTATCTGGGTCAGGCTGATATTGACGGCAAATTCGGACAGGCCACGGAAAGCGCGGTGCGTACCGTCTCTTACGCGACTTAGGTCACGGTCTTCAGTGCCCTATTGTCAGAGAGCGCCTAGGTCGATCATTTGTGCTCCACGCGCGTCAAAGGATGACTGTACTCGCTGAAGAACCTGTGCGCCTTTCAAAGGGCAGCAATCGGGGTAGGATCGGACGATGGAATAGTTGGTGCTGTCACTTGGGGCAGGCTGTTCGCCCAGTCTTAATTCAGTGTCTGTCGCCGTTGAAGGGAGCAACGCTCCTTTCAACTTTTATTCTGGGAGGACTCGAAATTGAGCAGATATGGTATGACTCGCGGTGTTGCAGCAGTTGGTCTTGTTATCTCCTTTACGTGCCTGATTGTGGGATGTCAGGCGACGCCAGCAGCGCAGAGTGTTCAGGCTGAAGAAGCAGTCATGCAAACACGAGGCTGTGAAACCGCATCAATCGAAGCTTTCACGGAGGATCAAGGAAAGGGCATCAGTATTCAGTTCGACGTGCAACCTGACGACGTCCCAGAAGACGGGGCGTACGTGTACGATATAAAACCCGCGTATTTCAGTGAGGCTGTAGTGCAAAAAATGCTGACTACATTTTTTGGACTCGACGGTTACGTACTCGATGACGGGCTTGGAACGCCGAAGTATCGGATTATGCTGTATGAGACAGGGCAGAGAGACGATCCTATGTGCCCGGACGATATCGAATATGCGGAACTGGTTGAATTGGTACAGCAGGGCGGAGAAGGGAGCTTCGAGGAACAGCTTGCAGAACTGCAGGAGCAGGATCCAGCAGCCTACAAACGCGAACTTCAGTACGGTTCAGATCCAGAGAATCCGGGCAAACTGCTCATAAACGATCGCTGGACAAGCCGAAGCGGCATTGGTCTTTTGACGCAGCCTTGGCTGCGTGTGATGGATAAGACGTATCCACTGTCCTCCGCGGAGTATCAGAGTGGAGCGGCCCGTTGGGAGGAATCACCTCGGCTGAAAACAACTCCGGAGAGTGCTACAGGCGAGGCCATCCGCCTGCTTGAACAGATTGGCGCAGAAGGATGGATACCTTCCGGCATCGTGTTTTCTATAGATGACAATGGTTTTATAGTTCCTGCAGACGACGCAGCTGCGTACCGGGTGGTGTGCGTACCCATGGTCAATCAGACGGAGGTTTTGTGGCACGGTCTCAGTCCAGATGGTGGAGTAGTCGATCAGGAAGATGAAGCAATCCCCTTGGAGATGCAAGCGGAAATGCCAGCTGAGGAGTACGCTCCAACATGGGCGCAGCCTTCACTGTATATGGATATCAACGATGACGGGCTGCAGAAACTGTATTGGGCTTCCAACTTTACTGTGACGGATGTTCACGAAAATCCAGCGGAATCTCTCAAGCCGCTTGCAGATGTTGTGAACGCCGCTGTCGAGGAGATGATGATCCGCATGCAGGTATACAATCCTCCGGTCATCCATGATGCGGGCAGCATCGATGATTCTCCACGCAATGAGGAGGGAATCAGCACAAGACTGAGCATTGACCAAATTGAGTTTGGTCTGACACGCGTACCTGTAAAAGACAGCGTTGGCTCATACCAGCTGGTACCGTCGTGGGATTTCATTGGCACAGTGGAGGGCTGGAACGAGCAGACCGGCGACTTTGAGTTGCTGCCGCGACCCTATACAGGAGACAAAGGTGTTCTGCTCACACTGGATGCACGAGATCTCTCTGTTATAGACCGGTCGAGAGCGTAACGTCCATCGCCAATCGTCAACAGTCCTGTGGCGCGCTTTCGCCGGCAGCGTATAAGCTGCGCAGCTAAACGGAGGCTACGCAAACTGCTGGATTCGAGCACATGGAAGCCTGATGACGAGGGCGATACAAATACGGCAGAGTATTGCATTTTGTGTTGACCGTATGCTCCAGACCGGGCTGCCTTCCGCGTGGACGTTTCTCAGCTGCACTCGTTCAGCCCCGACAGTTGCCATATCGGGGCCGAAGCCGGGCATGACTGTTACCGAAGACAGCGGTGACCGCTTGCAGGCTGGCATTCCCTGGACTGCAGGCGGCTCAAAATTAGCGAGGTACCTTGCCGTTGCCTGAACAGTTCATATCAAGCAGTTTCAGACAGTTCCGCGGAATATGTAGATACGAACGACCTCTTATCAACGAAACTTTACAGTTGTAGATATTAGTGCTACAATTGTAAATGTAATGCAGAGTGCACGTCTCGCTGCGTAGTCTAAGCAGTGAGGGGCAGGCGCAGAGATAGGAGGAGAACATGTCACCAAGGAAGAAACTCACGCTGTCGAACAACGAGTGGCAGCTGATGACGGTGCTCTGGAGAGCTGATGAACCTTTGATCGTATCTGAGATCATGGATCGCCTCACCGGGACAGTGAACTGGAGCTACTCAACTCTTCAGACCCAGCTCACCAGGCTCGTCGACAGTGGGTATCTGGCCTACACCAAACGCGGTCGGACGAGACTTTTCTATCCGGCCGTTCCTATGGAGAAGTGTGTTGCCGAAGAGAATGAAACGATTCACAGCCGCATGCCGGAGGAAGCCACGAATCAGCTGCTTCTGTGCATGATGCGCGACGCGCGCAGTCTCACAGACGAAGAAGCAGACGAGCTGGAGCAGCTGGTTGAAAAGCTGCGCCGCGAGAATCAGCAGACGGACGGCAGGGAGAAGTGAATCATGGAGAAAATACTGCAGATTCTTCTCGTGATCCTTATTTCTTCCGGACTGATATACGGGGCAGTCATGATCTTCCGATCGGCGTTTCGCCGCAGTGCGCCACCCGCAGTGTCAGTTTTGCTCTGGCTGATCTTTATGGCTCGGTTGGCGGTGCCGTTTACACTGCAGGTGCCGTTCCACCTTTTCACTACAGGGCCGGACGAGGCGAACAGTGTGCCGTCACAGGCAGTGGACAGGGTGACCCCAGCAGCGACCTTGGAACGCGACAGCCATGTTCTGCCGAGAGATACGGAAATTGCGGGGCATGTGAATCCATCGGAACTTCTGCCCGTGGAATCTGACCGGGAGAGTGCAGAGCGCAGGCAGCAGGAGCGACAAGGAGACGCCCCGGGGACAGCGATGATGATTATGCTGGTCCTGACGCTGGGAGCAGCGATTATGGCCGCAAGAGCTGCAGCCAGGCAGTATCGGCTGCGGCGACTCATCAGGACGCGCGGCTGTGAGCCGCGGGAATCGGTTGCGCAAGCGTTTGCTCACGAGAAAACTCAACTGGGCATTCGGTCAGATGTACGTCTCTGTGTCGTTCCAGGACTTGTCACGCCCGCACTGGCACTGACTCCGCGGCCGCTCGTTCTTCTGCCAGCCGAAATGGAAGATCATCCGCACGTTGAGATGGCGCTCCGACATGAACTGACGCACTATCGGCGGAAGGATTACCTGCTGATGCTGGCAGCCGAATACCTGCAGATTGTCTGGTGGTTCAATCCTTTTGCCTACCTGGCTTTCCGCGCCATGCGGGAGGATATCGAGGCAGCGTGTGACGAAGCTGTCGTGCGCGGCTGCAGTTCAGAATGCAAAGCCATCTATGCCGGCATGCTGATTGCAATGTCACGCAAGCAGAAAAAGGCGTCTCCAGTGCTTGGCATGTCATCGACGACGCGGATCGAGGATCGGATCCGTGCGGTCTTCCGGTCGACTCGGCGGCAGTGGAGTATGCGCTCCGCAGCCGTCGTGCTGGCTGGGGTTCTTGGCCTGACCTGCTTCACGACTGCCTGTCAGCCGACGCCGGACGCAGCCGCTGTTGGGCAGAAGGAAGGCTCCGAGATTGAGGATCAGCTCGCGCAGCAGGCAACAGGCGAGGCAGCAGTGCAGCTTGACGCCTGGGTCGACGAAAAGGAGTACCCGACGGGCCAGACACTGCAGATTGAGCTCACGCCGGAAAACTATGGAGGACAGAATGTCCCCGTAGCCGACGTGCAGCCAGTCGTGTTTACGCAAGACACGGCTCGGGAAATTGCAGGCGCGTTGTTTCCAGGTGACCGCATGACAGCAAGCGTCAGGACCAGGCAGCAGATTGCAGCAGAGATAGAAGAACTGAAACAATTGCAGGTCCAGGCCGAGGCAGATCCGGGATCGGTTGCCGGGCGTGTTCCGCTTAGCGCAAGCAATATGCCGCAGACAACAGCAGAGTGGGATGAGTACGCCGAACTGTCGCCAGCCCAGCAGATTCAGATGGCGATCGACGGATATCAGAAGGATTATGGGGACGCACCGGACGCTTCATCGCTGCGTGAAACAGACTATGCTTTCACAGAAGCAGATGACAGCTCGCAGCTTAACATCATGAGCGAGAACGGTACAGCACTGTCCTTTGTGAACCGCGATGATACAGGCTATGCAGAGTTCATCTACCGTGCTGCCAGTCAGCCGATGGCGCCGAACCGTACGCTGTACCGCAACCTGGCCCCGGAAGAGGTGCCCCAGGACAACGAATATGAAGCGGCACGGCAGACAGCTGAGGATTTTGCCGCGAAACTTACGAATGACCCGATGGTCCTCCAGGATGTCACCTGTGAGTCAGCGGCAGGCAGTGAATCTTTGCAGTATACATTCGTCTTCGTGCCTGTCATTGCTGGATATCCGCAGCCATATCCAGCTGATTTTGTAGGCAAGCAGAGCTACGCGGATGGCGAAACTGCACAGGCGCTCGCAGTGCCGGAAAGCATTACGGTATGCGTGGAAAATGACAGAGTGTTCAGAGCTGAGTGGTCGAGCCCATCTGAGTACACAGTAGTGAACGGCAATGCCGCAGTGCTGAGCTTCGAGGACGCCAGGGAGATCGCGCTGCGTCAGTTTGACCGGTTGCTTGTGCCGGATGCCAGCAACATTCTGACACTGCTTGACGATAACGATCTGAGACTTACGGACGCCCGGTTGGGACTGACGAAAATGCTGATCCCAGGGATCAAAGAGTACCGGCTGGTTCCATGCTGGACGTTCAGCGGCAATCAGGCTTCAGATCGCGAATGGCTCGGGAATACTTCTTCCACTTTGCTCGGAAATACCATCGCTTTCGTGACGGTGAACGCTGCAGACGGGAGCATTGTCGACCGCGGTACGATGAGCTGAGCCGGGCATTGCAGATACTGATCCATGCAGCGAAAGAACAGCGGTACAGTAGAGAAAGAGATCTGCGCCGGATAGCGGACAGACTTCGAAGATGCGAATAGCTAGGCAAGAGCGAGGGATTCAGAACATAGATATTGTGAAGCTGGCATGGGCATCACTGAGGCGCAGCCGCACGAGAACATTTCGCACCGTTCTGGGTGTGGTTATCGGCACTGCCTGCATTGCCCTCATGCTGTCCATCGGCTGGTCTGGATACAGTGAACTGACAGACCGAATTGCCGGGTCCGATTCCCTCACGCTCATTGAGGTCTGGCCGGATCCTGCCCAGGCGCCAGAGATCACGGACGCGGCGGTCGCTGCTTTTGCTGCTCTTGATCATGTCGAGGCGGCATCGGCGGTGCTGGATTTCCCGGCCCGCCTTGAGACCGGGCGGTACGAGGCGGTCTCGACGCTGCGGGGAATCGACCCCGCTGTGCTGCGCCTGTCCTTGGCGGAAGGCAGCATATTCGGCGGCAGCAGCGGCCAGACAGAGCTTGTCATCGGAGCCGGTGCGCTGCGGGACTTTGTGGATCCGGTAAGTCCGCCGGATTTCGGGAACTGGGAAACGTACCAGGCATACCGCCCGGATGTGGACTGGCTGGACGCAGAGATTGCCCTGCA
>JAAUYQ010000085.1 GCA_014805015.1 Clostridia bacterium
CTTCAAATCCCAAAAAAAAGCCGACCTGTTGCCGTATACTGTCATCCTAGCACATCCCATGCCGTAGCACACCAAAGTTTCATGTCTGGCGATGCCGCGCCGTGGCATCCTGATTTCCGTGACAATGACCTTCTTTTCCGGGAGTATTCCCGGGCATACGAGAACACGCTGACACGGGAGAGTCGGTGCCTGAAGGTGGACGCCCGTGAGTGGAAGGGAATTCCGGGCGGCAGTGAGTTTGCCCTCGCTGCGCGGTTTGAATCCGACCCCGACGAGAAGATCTTTGGCATGGGCCAGTATCAGCAGCTGCCGATGAACCTGAAAGGCTGCCTGCTGGAACTGGCGCAGCGCAACTCGCAGATTTCCGTTCCGTTTGCTCTCTCAAGCCGCGGCTACGGCTTTCTGTGGAACAATCCCGCCGTCGGCAGGGTCATGTTCGGAACCAACTATACCGAGTGGCATGCGGCGTCCACCCGCATGCTCGACTACTGGGTAACAGCCGGAGAGACGCCGCGGGATATTCTCCGCAGCTACACCGCCGTGACCGGCCGGGCCGGCGAATTCCCAGAGGATCTTCTGGGTCTCTGGCAGTGCAAGCTCCGCTACCGCACACAGCAGGAAGTGCTAGACGTGGCACGGGAGTACCGCCGCCGCGGTCTGCCGCTTGACCAGATTATCATTGACTTCTTTCACTGGACGCTGCAGGGCGACTGGAAATTTGACGCATGCTACTGGCCGGATCCGGCCGCAATGGTAGAAGAACTGCATGAGATGGGAATCCGCGTGATCGTGTCCGTCTGGCCGAGTGTAGACCGGCGAAGCGAAAACTACGAGGAGTTTGCCGACCGTGGTCTGCTCATGCGCACAGATCGCGGGGCTCCGCAGACCTACGACTACCAGGGTGACTGCGTGGAGATCGATCCGTTCAATCCCGAGACCCGCCGCCGCATCTGGGAGATCTGCCGCCGCAATTATTACGACTACGGCATCGACGGATTCTGGCTTGACAACATTGAACCCGACCTCGTGGCCTACGATTTTGACCACTACCGCTACAGCGCCGGTCCGGCACTGGCTATCTCCAACATCTATCCGCAGCTGGTGAGCCGCGCCTTCTGCGAAGGTCTGGAGGCTGCTGGAGACAGAAATGCAGTGAATCTGGTCCGCTGCTGCTGGGCCGGGTCGCAGCGGTTCCGCAACGTTGTCTGGTCCGGCGATATTCCGAGCACTTTCGAAGCCTTCGCTGATCAGGTCCAGTGCGGACTCAACATGGGGCTCGCCGGGATTCCCTGGTGGACGACGGACATAGGCGGCTTCATGACGCCGGACAGCTCAGATCCCGGTTTTCAGCAGCTTATGGTCCGCTGGTTTCAGTTCGCGGTCTATTCTCCGGTGCTGCGTATGCACGGAAACCGCGGACCGCACAACATTCCGCCGCTTGACAGCCGTGACCACGGCGGCGGCTACCTGTTCACCGGTCAGCCCAACGAGCTCTGGAGTTTCGGAGAAGAAAACCTGCATATCCTGCGTGCCTGCCTTGAGGAGCGTGAAAGCCTGCGCGGCTACATAAGCAGTCTGTACAAGGAGGCGAGCGAAAACGGCAGTCCTCTCATGCGGACCATGTTCTACGAGTTCCCCGGTGATCCCGTCTGCTGGAATCTGCAGGACCAGTACATGTTCGGACCGAAGTATCTCGCCGCACCCGTGCTGCACCTCAACGAATACAGCCGTACTGTGTATCTCCCGGAGGGCCGCTGGCGCCTCATCCGGACCCGCGAGGAATTTACCGGCTGCCGGACAGTTGAAGCCGAGGCGCCGCTGTCTTCCATGCCGGTCTTCGAGCGTCTGTAGCGCGGCATGAAACCGAGCCGGAAGATACCAGACGTGGGGCGCGGCAGGCTGCCGGCAGTCAGGATCCGCTGCTTTTTCCGTCTTTATCCGCTGCTTTTCCCGTCTTTCCCGATATTCGCAGCTGCTGCATCAGACCGCTCCCGGCGACCTGCGCAAAAAGCATGAGACCGAAACCACTCATGACGCCTGCAAGCAGCAGCCACCAGGCAAGTTCTGTCTCGTGAATCATCTGCGAAACCGCGACACCTAGCACGGACAGGCCGCATATCAGCGTGCCTGTCCCCATCCGCCTGCTGTACCCTGCCAGATTCTCAGGACGGACCATAAAGCGCAGATATGTGTGAACAGACGACATATCGCCCCGAAGATTTCCGATGCCGAGGACACAAAGAACAGCACCGAGCGTAAGCAACATGAGATACTGCATAATGTTCTTCCTATTCTGTTCACTCCGGAAATGCTGCCGCAAAGCTCAGTCTGTAAAGCATCTGCGGGCATCAGTATCCCAGGCGATCAAAAACCTGAACACCTTTGGTCATGAGCCAGTGGTAGACTGCCGCAGCCCAGAGGAGCATCAGAGCATCCATAACCAGCATAAGCCAGCTGCCCCACAGGAAACATATGGCGAGTCCGCCAAGATCCATCACACTGTTGCTGAGGCGCAGCATGATCGTATGCTTGTTGCGCCGCGTCGCTTCTGCCATTTCCAGCCAGTCGAATCGCGCCTGACGCAGATTGAGCTTCTGACCGCGTACAGTCAATCGAAAGAATACCGAATACGAACGGTGTCAGCACAAGGAAAGGGCTGCAAATTGGGTCCGGCAGCATCTACAGAATCAGGAGAAGTCGTGACACTGCTGCGATGCCGGCGCACACAAGACGCGCAGAAGAAGTGTCTTTATGAAACGCTCGAACCGCTGAATTCTGCCTTTGGCTGTGAGCATCCTCCTGCCGAAAAGCTCCGGCACGACCTGCGTTCTCGGCAGCAATGTAAACTGTCTCCTAATACTCATGCTACACGAATAGAAATCTGATTTCACAGTTCCTCGCCAAGACTTGAGTCAGGCATTGCTTCCGCAGACAACCGCTACTTACGCCGGCCTGCAGAAGCGACAGATATCCGAATCCTACGCGCAGGCTTCATCTTTACATACGCAAAAAAAAAATGCAGAATCAATACTCTTTTGCTTCTGTCTCCCAAGCTATAATCTGGTCCAGATTCGCGCGCTCTATCTCATTGAATTCCGATGTCTCCACCTTGTGCGACGGTACATACCAGTCAAACTGCGAGAAGAAATCTGCGTAAGCCGGAGTGTCGAAAATATTGCCGTGTCTCGCAAAAAGCTCATTTCGGGCAAACGCCAGCGCATACTTTTCCGAATACATTTCAAGCCCGTCATCAAACACCAGACTGTCCCGGTCCTCCTGCGTCAGCAGCCTCGTGCTGCTTTCCGGAAAGACGAAGCCATCACGATGTACGCTGTAATCGCGTGCCATCTCTTCCACTTCATCGCCATAAGCGGCCGTCAGATTTTCCACGCCGACAATGCGGACTCCAAAAGAACTCTCCGGGGCCTGCTCAAACGTGATGTCGTACAGCTCGTGCCAGCCTCCTGCCGTTCCGCAGAGAATCCGAAACCGGTACGTGCTGTCGCCTGAATGAGGGAAAGGCAACCTGTCTGCATAGTAAATGTCGCCGTAGGACGCCTCGTACAGCGGATGCACGAAACCTCCGTCACGCATCTCAAATTCGCCGTCCGCCGCCGCAGCCTGCTCCATGAATTCTGCTTCAGAAAGGTCACATGGCACGATGGATGTGTACAGTTCGTACACTCCCGGCGCGCTGAACCATACGCCGTCCTCAAGGCGCTTGGAACTGTCGAAGAGATCCTGCAGAACCGGCGCCAGGTTGTCAGAAGAGAGGCGATAGAGGTTTTTACTGTTTTGGTATAGCTCACGTTCCTCAGTGCTCGGCTCATAACGTTCATCTGGCACAAGCGTGTACAGCTGATAGATCACAGTGTCCAACAGCTGCGGATCGAGCTGTTCAGGATTGGCCGCAGCAGCAGCAAATCCGCCGGCGAGCACGCACTGGGCCATCTTCTGTAAGTCCAGATCACTTTGCGCCTCACTGGCTGGAAGTTCCACGGCCGCGGTAGGCGTCAGCATCTCAGCAGGCTGTTCAACGGCGTCCATCGCTGCTGTGCCCTGCGGAACATCCGTTCGAACAGTTTCTACCTGAGTGGCCTCCAGTATCGCGGAAGACGACTGCGTCGGTTCTGCAGAAGCTGACGGATCCTGAAGCTGACAGGAACACAGGCTGACAATGCAGAGAACAGAAAGACAGACAGACAGCGCCGATTCTTCGCATAAAAATCTCACTTTCCATGAACAGCAGCTGCCATGCAGCAGGGCATACTGACTGTGTTCTGCAGACCGCAGGAAGCCGCGCATGTTTCCCGCCCCATCTGACCCGATTAGTGCCTCTTACGGAAATACTGGTAGTACCAGCACTGGACGTTGCCGTTGTAGAGCTTGCGCTTCTTGTCTGCAGCCTGCCCATAGAGCCGCTCAAACACCGGGCTCGGCGTCAGAAAGAAACAGACCGTATCCGGAAGCGGTCGGAACACCAGACCCATTCTTCTGTATAGCTCATCCACTTCCTGCCGCTCCCCGATGCGCATCGCGTATGGAGGATTGCTGACGACGGCTGCCGGCTTCTCCGGTTCCTCAAACTCCGCCACGTCACGCACGGCAAACTGAATGAAATCAGCCACTCCAGCAGCCCGTGCATTTTTCCTGGCTGCCTCAATGCACCTAGGATCGACGTCGGAAGCAAACAGCCCCATCTCCGGAACCCTCTCCCGGGCGCGCACCTCACGCCGGACCGCCGCAAAAGCTTCTTCGAACTCAGGACTGAACCATTCAGCATCAAAGCTCCGGCGGGCGCCTGGCGCTATGTCCGCAGCGATCATAGCAGCCTCGATGACAATCGTGCCGCCGCCACACATCGGATCATAAAAATCACGCCACCGCCAGCGCGCAATGAGCACCAGCGCTGCTGCCAGAGTCTCCCGGAGCGGTGCGGCCACCGTTTCGACACGGTACCCGCGTCGGTTGAGTCCGGCGCCGCTCGTGTTGAGCGCTATTGTAAACTCGTCCTGAAAAGCGTTCGCGTAAATCTGGTAGCGGTGCCCGTGCTCCGGGAACTTCTCTGTCTTGTAGCGGCGCTGCAGGGCGGACACGATTGCCTTTTTGGTAATACTCTGGATATCCGCCACGCTCATCAGCGTGGACTGCACCGCATTGCCCGCAGTCGGGAACGCGGCATTCTCCGGGAGCCATTCTTCGAACGGAAGCGCTTTGATTCCCTCAAACAGTGCATCAAACGTCTTGGCAGGAAAACGGGCAAGGACAATGTAGACGCGGTCTGCTGTCCGCAGCTCAATGTTGGCTCTGGCAATTCCATACGGATCGGCCCGGAAGCGGACCAAAGCGTTTTCCGTCCGCACATCGCCGAGTCCGAGGTCCCGGATTTCCTTCGCCAGAATGCCTTCGAGCCCGAAACTGCAGGATGCATAGCACTCGTAATCCACTTCCCCGCCTCCTTATTCAATCACAGCCGCAGCGAAAGACTCCGCGTCAAACGGCTGCAGATCGTCGATTCCCTCGCCGACGCCGATAAAACGTACCGGGACGCCCGTCATTTCCTTCACGGCGCAGACGATACCGCCCTTTGCCGTGCCGTCCAGCTTGGTCAGAACAATGCCGGTGAGCGGCACCGTCTGATTGAAGATTTCCGCCTGCGAGATCGCATTCTGCCCCGTTGTGGCGTCGATCACCAGCCATGTTTCGCGGTGGAATTCCCCGCCTTCCTTATCAATAACGCGGTTGATCTTATCCAGCTCGTTCATCAGATTCTTTTTATTGTGCAGACGTCCGGCCGTGTCGATCAGCAGGACGTCCGTGCCGGCGTGCTTGGCCGCATCAATGCTGTCATAGACCACTGCTGCCGGGTCAGCGCCCTCGGCATAGCGGATCACGCGCACACCGTTGCGCTCGCCCCAGATGCCGAGCTGCTCAGCAGCCGCTGCCCGGAACGTGTCCGCCGCGGAGAGCATGACCGATTTACCCTGCTGCTGGAAATAGTGCGCGAGTTTGCCGATTGCCGTCGTCTTGCCGACACCGTTCACTCCGACAATCAGCAGAACCGTCGGCCCCGGAAGCTTGAGCGGATCAGCCGACATACTCTCTGACAGAATCTCTCTGAGTGCGCCCTTGATGTCTTCCGGATCCGACACTTTGTTTTTCTTGACGTATTCCCGCAGGTCTGAAATGATCTTCTGCGTGGTCGGCACGCCGATGTCTGAGAGAATCAGCGCCTCCTCCAGTTCTTCAAAGAAGTCCTCGTCGATCTTTGTAAAGCTCTGAATTACGCTGTTGACTTTCTCAGAAATGCTCTGGCGGGTCTTGTTGAGTCCGTCCCGGATTTTCTGAAAGAAGCCGGGCTTCTTCTCTTTGGCCGGCTCCAATGTCCCGGGCTCCGGCGCTTTTTCCGAGACTGGCGGCTCTGCCGCCTGCAGTTCCAGCTCCGGCACAGCCGCAGCCTGGGCTGGCTCCGCAGCCGGAGCTTCTTTAACCTCCGACTGCTCAGGAGCCGGAGTCTGCGCCGCTTTCGCCTTATCCTTCTTTTTGTCTTTGTTTTTTCCTCTGCCGAACCAACCCAACTGACTGCCTCCTAATATTCAGCGTATTTTGCGGAAAGACTCCGTGCAACTTCCGATGTTTTCGCTCGTCAGCATAGCAGACCGCCAAAGACCGCGCAAACACGCATACACTGTCCTGGGCTGGTCGGTGCAGACGCTCCGGCGGGCCCCAGAACGCCGCTTCCGCTCCTCACGTCCGCCTGACCGGGATCCGCAGCACTGTCTTCAGCCGTTCCGGCACAGTACGCCTGGGATCACTCAGGTAGATTTCATGGTGCCGCCGTTCCGGTGTCAGATCAGGTGCCAGTCTGTTGTCCTGCATGAAATCCTCCATGCTTGACACTGTCGCGGACTCAAGATCGTAGGGACCGACATGCAGGCACTGAACGCACAGGCCTTCAGCTGCGTCTATCAGGTGCACATCTGAAAAGTCCGTCTTCTTTTTCGCTGCGGCTTCCGCGACGGCCCAGCTGAATTCATCCGGTGTGACAAACTCGGGAACCCGAATAGCTGAGATCCACTGGAGATCCGCCTTGCGGCTGAGGTCA
Organism: Clostridia bacterium; assembly: GCA_014805015.1. Lineage (GTDB taxonomy): Bacteria > Bacillota > Clostridia > Christensenellales > Christensenellaceae > JAAUYQ01. The sequence goes on from JAAUYQ010000085.1 coordinate 7,106, forward strand.
AAATCCCCGGATTCATCCTGCCACCAGAATCCTTCGAGCGGCGGCACCACGTAATCGAAGTAGCCTTCAATCCGGTGCGGCCCTTTTCGGCTCATTTTGATCGTGTAAGCGACGCCGTAGAGAAGCCCGAGCGCTCTTTGGTATTCGCCGTTTTCCTCGTTCGGATCGCCCTGGCCGCGTACTGCGATATAGGTCATGGCCGGCACTGTAACCAGCTCCGGCTTTCTGCCCGGAGCATAGAATTCTTTGCACTCCTTCTTATAGTCAAATGCCATTTCAGTTCTCCTCGAAAGCGAGGGCATATCAGTCCATGGCGACAGAGACGATGTCGGTCACACCTTTTTCGTGCATGGCGACACCGTAGAGCGTGTCGCATACAGACATTGTCTGCTTCTTGTGTGTGATGACCAGAAACTGCAGCCGGTCTTTCAGCTTTGCCAGGTACTCCGACAGACGCACAACATTCTTGTCGTCAAGCGGTGCATCGATTTCATCCAGCAGACAGATCGGTGACGGATTCACTTCCAGCATGGCCATGCAGAGCGCGATCGCGGTGAGCGCCTTCTCACCATCCGAGAGCAGCGAGATGTTCTGCAGCTTTTTGCCGGGTGGCTCGGCTTCAATCTCCACGCCGGCTTCCATGACCGGTACGCCCTCCTCGAGTTTCAGTTTGGCACTGCCGCCGCCAAACAGTTCCTGAAACGCACGTGCAAAAGCATCGTTGATCGCCGTAAAGCGCTCTTCAAAGGCAGAGCGCATCGCAGCCATCAGTTCAGCAATGACCACCTCCAGATCACGCGAGGCGGCTTCCAGATCCTCCTGCTGGTCGCTCAGCTCCGTAAGCCGGCCTGCGACCCGCTCATAGTCCTCAACCGCGTTCATGTTGACCGCACCCAGTTCTCTGAGCCGACTGCGGATGCGTCCGGCACGGTTCTGGGCCGACTGCGGCGAGAAGGATTCGCTGCGCAGGGCTTCCGCGTTGGCCCAGGTCAGCTCGTAGTCCTGCCACAGTCTTTCGGTCTGCATTGCGAGCTGGCTGCGGTTTTTCTCAATGTCGGCCTCCAGACGGAACAGCTCGCGGCTGCCGTCATTTTCCCGGATGCCCGAATCGTTCATCTGCTGTTCAAAGAAATCGGCATTTTCCTCTTCGCGCTTCAGTCGGCGCCTTAAAGTTTCCGTCTCTGTCTCAAGCCTCGTCAGGTCCGCCTGCGCTGCTTTGAGTGTCTGCCGCGCCTCTTGTTCCTCAGCGATGCAGCGCTCAGTTTCCTGACGGCGGGCAGACTGCTGCGCATCGAGCTCATCCAGCTCTCCGAGTGCCTGCTGCCGGTCCGCCTGCGCTGCCGCCGCTGCCTGTTCCTTTGGCGCCAGTCCTGCCTGAGCCGCAGCCAGTTCCCTTTCCAGGGCTGCTGACTGTGCCTTGTGCGCGTCCCTTTCTGCCAGGGCCTGTTCGAGCTCGGCTTCCACGCGCTGCAGTTCCCGCGCGAGCTCCTGCTCCTGGCAGCGCAGATCGTTCAGCTCCGCGTCCGCCTGGTCCTTGACGGCGCTGCGGTCCTCCTTAGCAGCCTGCGCTAACCGATAGTCTTCTGCCCACACCTGCCGCTGCGTTTCCGTTTCCGCAATCGCTTCAGCCAGCCGTTTGCCCTCCGTATGATATCTGACAAGATCCAGCTGACCCGTCTGAATGGCAGTGCTGGTTTCCTGATATGTGCGCTCAGCCCTCTGAAGCGCCTGCCGCGTTTCTGCCCGCTGATCTTCTGTCTGAGAACGGCGCCTTTCAGTTTCGCGCTGCGCGGCACCGAGCTCCTCGTGCATGCGGCGTCTGGCAAGCAGGTTCACCTGGGGACGCCGGTCGGATCCACCGGTAATCGCGCCACCCGGCAAGACAACATCGCCCTGCAGCGTGACAAGCCGGAACGTATTTCGCCCCTGACGCTTCACATCGAGCGCCTGGTCGAGCGATTCTGCGACTACGGTGCGTCCGAGCAGGTAGTCTATGGCCGGCCGCACTTCCGGATCGCAGGAAACCAGCGCCCCGGCCTCGCCAAGAAGCCCGCACGCCTGCACTGTGCCTTGCTCCCGTCTGTCAAGATGACGTACTTTCAGTGCACGCACCGGCAGGAAGGTCACCCGGCCGAGCCGCTCACGGCGAAGCAGCGCAATCAGATCCCGGGCCGCCGCATCATCCGTAACAATGACATTCTGCTGGGCACTGCCAAGTGCCGTTTCAATGGCCGTCTCATAGCGGCTCTCCACCTGAATGGCGTCTGCTACGGTGCCGTAGACCCGGCGTGAGAGTGCCGGCTGGTCCTTCAGGGTACGGAAGAGACGGCGGACACTCTCATAGTAGCCTTCATGACTGTCCTGCATCTCGCTGATCAGGTTCGCCTTCGCCGCAATGCTGGCCAGCTGGCGGTCTATCTCTGCAAGCGCCCGGTTTTGTTTTTCAAGACGTTCTTTGTGCAGAGCCTGATCCCGGAGAGCAGCATCCAGTTTCTTCTGCAGCGTGTCCTGATCCGCCGCAGCCTGCTGTCCGAGGCGCGTATTCTCGGCCGCAGCCTCCGTGAGTCTCCCGGCGCGCTCTGCCAGCTGCCGTCCCTCCTGCTCCAGCCGCTCCAGCTCGGTCGCGGCCATGCCGAGGCCGAGCTGCTCCTCGAGCGCCGCTTCCCTGCGGTCTTCGAGCGCTGTCCGCACCTCAGTAAGACGGTCTCTGAGGCGCTGACGCTCGGCAGGAAGAGACCTGTCACCCGGATTCCGGCCGCTCTCCCTGTTCAGTTCCGCCTGCAGCTCGTCACGGCGGGTCCGCAGCCGCGAAATTTCAGGCACGAGGGCATCAGAGCGGCGCTGCGCTTCCTGAAGCCGCTCACTGAGCCGCGCCCGGCGCCCCTCGCCATCCTCCAGCGCTGCCTTGAGGTCTGTCTGCCTCTGCGCGCTCAGCAGAATCTGCGACTGTGCGCTCTCAGCCCGCTGCGCGGTCTGCTGCCGCGAATTTCCGAGCTGGTCCAGATCCTCCTGAAGCCGGCGGGCAGCATCCCGGGCCTCGTTTCTTTTGCGGGCCGCCTCATCCCGCTGCGCTGCTTCATCCCGCTGTGCCTGCTCGCGCTGTGCCCTCGTTTCTTCCAGTCTGGCAATCCGGGCTTTCAGCTGCTCGGCCGCGTGCAGGATGAGGTTCACCTCCGTGCTCCGAAGCTCGCTTTCGAGGTCCCGGTACTCCTGCGCCGCCTTCATCTGCGCTTCCAGCGGTCCGATCTGCAGCTTAAGCTCGGCTGTAATGTCGGCGACCCGGGCCATATTGTCCCGGGTCTTTTCGAGGTTTCGTTCTGCCTCATCTTTGCGAGAACGGTACTTCATGATGCCCGCAGCTTCATCAAAAACCTGGCGCCGCTCCCCGGCACGGCTGTCCAGGATACGGTTGATACGGCCCTGGCCGATGATGGAATATCCGTCCCGCCCCAGACCAGTGTCCCGGAACAGCGCGATCACGTCGCGCAGCCGGCAGCTGGTGCCGTTGATGCTGTACTCGCTGTCGCCGTTTCGGTAAAGGCGCCGCCGCACAACCACCTCCGAATACGGCAGGTCAAAATGATGATCGCTGTTATCAAATAACAAAGACACCTCACAGCAGCTCTTGGCCGGCCGCGTCTGGGTGCCTTTGAATATCACTTCCTGCATACTGCTGCCGCGGAGGTTACGCGAGCTCTGTTCGCCGAGCACCCATCGCATGGCATCTGCAATATTGCTCTTGCCGCTGCCGTTCGGGCCGACAATCCCGGTGATTCCCTCCTTGATCAGCAGTTCCCGTTTCAGGGCAAAAGACTTGAAGCCGTTTATCGTGATGCTTTTAAGAAACATATCTTATCCGGCTTCGCGGGACACAATTTCCGTCATCGTATACACGTTCGCCAGACGCTTCTGAAAGACAGGATCCAACAGTTTCAGAATGACAAACGCCAGGGCTGCGCACAGCAGGCCGCAGATGGCCGCCATCGCATCCGGGATCAGCCCGCCGACCGGCGGGATCATGTAGCCGGCCCACATACCCAGGAAAAGCATCAGCAGCGGAAACATATAGCCGATGGCCGACGATGCGAGGGCGCTGCGGCTCTGGAACTGTACCTGCACCTCGTCCCCGATCTCCGCGCCGAGATCATTGGGCACCCGCACCGTTATATCGCTCTGCGAAGAGCCCATGCCGCAGGCGCCGCACTTGGCGCACATGCTGGTGCGCCGGAACAGGACCAGAGCATCATCCGCTTCCAGCGCCACCACCCGGCCGTTTTCTTTCATTTATTGTGCTGCAGGTCCGCCGTCCGCAGATCCTGCTTCCCCCCTTTCGCGCCGTCCGGCTGCGTCCTCAGACCTTCTCCTCTGCCGTCGTACGGATGTGCAGCTCACGCAGCTGCTTTGTGTCCACTGCTGCCGGCGCCTGGGTCATCAGGTCGCTGGCGTTCTGCACCTTCGGGAAGGCAATGACGTCGCGGATCGAACCTGCACCTGCCATCAGCATAGCCATGCGGTCGAGGCCGTATGCCAGTCCGCCGTGCGGCGGCGTGCCATAACGGAATGCTTCGAGCAGGAAGCCGAACCGGTCCCAGGCATCCTCTTTGGAGAAGCCAAGTGCCTCGAACATTTTCTCCTGCAGTTCCGTTGAATGGATCCTGATGCTGCCGCCGCCAAGCTCCGTACCGTTGCAGATCACGTCATAGGCTTTCGCCCGGGCGTTCTCTTTGTCCGTCGCTATGATCTCCACATCCTCATCCATCGGCGAGGTAAACGGATGATGCTTGGCGACGTAGCGCTTTTCTTCCTCGGAATACTCGAACAGCGGGAAATCGGTCACCCAGAGCAGATCCCAGGTATTCTCCGGAATCAGGTCGAGACGCTCTGCCAGCTTGAGACGCAGTGCGCCGAGGGCGTCGAAGACCACCTTGTTGGTGTCACCGACAAAGAACAGGATATCGCCTGTCTCGGCACCGGTCTTGTCGATGATTTCCTGCAGTTCCTTCTCCGAAAGGAATTTGGTGATCGGGCTGATCATGCCGTCTTCCTTAAAGGAGATCCAGGCCATACCCTTGGCACCGTAAATCTTGACGAAATCAACCAGCGAATCAATCTCGCGGCGGGCCAGCACGTCAGCAGCCCCCTTGGCGTTGATGCAGCGCACAGAGCCGCCCTTCTTCACGACATTGCTGAAGACCTTGAACTCGGAGTCCCGGATAATGTCACTGATGTTAACGAGCTCCAGGCCGAAGCGGGTGTCCGGCTTGTCCGATCCGTAGCGGTCCATGGCCTCGCGGTACGTAAGGCGCGGGAAAGGCGTCCTGAGATCGACTCCGATCACTTCCTTAAAAAGATGCTTCAGCAGGCGCTCGTTGAGATCCATGACGTCGTCCGCTTCCACAAAGGACATCTCCATGTCGATCTGCGTGAACTCCGGCTGACGGTCCGCCCTCAGATCCTCATCGCGGAAGCATTTGACGATCTGGAAATAACGGTCATAGCCGGAGACCATCAGCAGCTGCTTGAACAGCTGCGGCGACTGCGGCAGGGCAAAGAACGTGCCCGCATGCGTTCTCGACGGCACCAGGTAATCGCGGGCCCCTTCCGGCGTGCTTTTCTGCAGCATCGGGGTCTCGATCTCAAGGAAGCCGTTTTCCTCAAGGAACCTGCGCGTCTCGACTGTAATCTTATGGCGCAGCTCCAGGTTCTTCTGCATCTGCGGCCGGCGCAGATCCAGGTAGCGGTACTTGAGACGCAGTTCCTCGCGCACGCGGGTGTCGTCCTCAATCTCAAACGGAGGCGTCTCACTGCGGCTGAGGATCTTCAGCGCGTCCGCCCGGACCTCGATGGTGCCGGTGGGGATTTTCGGATTGATAGTATCCTCACTGCGGCGCACGACTTTGCCCTTCACGGCAATGACATATTCGCTGCGCAGTGATTCCACCGCCTCAAAGCTGCCGCTGTAGGCTGACTTGTCAAATACGATCTGCATCAGGCCTGTACGGTCCCGCAGATCAATGAAAATGAGGCTGCCGAGATCGTGGCGGGCGTCCACCCACCCCATCAGGGTCACTTCCTCGCCGATGTCGGCTTCGGTAATATCTCCGCACATGGCGGTTCGTTTCCAGCCTTGCAGCATCTCTTCCATTTCGTCACTCCTGCCGTATCAGAAAGGCAACCCGGTCTCTCCGGGCCACAACCTCTTCGCCGTTGTCCATATTTCTGACCACCACCGTGCCGCGCTCCCGCTCGTCTTCCCCGATGACCAGCACAAACGGCACCCTGAGGCGGCCGGCGTGCTTGAACTGGGCCTTGACGCTGCGGCCGCTGTGGTCCATATCGCAGGCGATCCCCTGCGCTCTCAGATCTTCCACCAGCTTAAGTGCCGCGAGCCGTTCCGCGAAGCCTCCGTGCACAACAGTGTAGGCACGCAGATAAGGCGGCACCGGGATCTCAAATCCTTCTGCCTCGAGCACCAGCAGCAGACGCTCAATGCCCATACCGAACCCGATCCCCGGCAGATCAGGGCCGCCAAGCTGCGAGACCAGTCCGTTGTAGCGGCCGCCGCCGAGCACAGTGCTCTGCGCTCCAAGACGGGCTGAAACGAACTCGAAAACCGTCCGCGTGTAATAGTCCAGTCCCCGCACGATGTGCGGATCGACCGTAAAGTCCACGCCAAGTGACCGAAGACAGTCCTGCACCCGCGCGAAGTGCTCATCGCACTCGCTGCACAGATAATCGGTCACGACCGGCGCCTTCTCAATGACCGGACGGCAGTCAGGGACCTTGCAGTCCAGGATCCGCAGCGGATTTGTCTCAAGCCGTCCCCGGCACGTCGTACACAGACCCTCCTCGTGGTCATGAAAATAGGCTTTGAGCGCTTCTTCATACTTCGGACGGCAGTTCGGGCAGCCGATGCTGTTGATGCGCAGCGTGATCTCCCTGAGACCCGCCTGCCTCAGCAGCGACGAGCCGAGAAAAATCACCTCCGCATCGAGCGTAGGCTCTGCCGAGCCAAAAACCTCCACACCAAACTGATGATGCTCCCTAAGCCTCCCGGACTGCGGCCTCTCGTAACGGAAGACCGGCGTGAAGTAGTAGGTCTTGATAGGCAGGGGGCCGCCCGCCAGCCCGCCAGAGATGACGGCGCGCACCACACCCGCTGTGCCTTCCGGCTTCAGCGTCAGGCTGCGGCCGCCGCGGTCCTTGAACGTGTACATCTCCTTCTGCACAACGTCGGTGCCGTCGCCGACACCCCGGGCAAAGAGCTCGGTGTGCTCAAACACCGGTGTGCGGATCTCCTCGTAACCGGCCAGTGCCGTGAGGCGCCGCGCCAGATCCTCAACGTAATGCCACTGGTGCACCCGTTCCGGTAGAACGTCCCTTGTTCCTTTTGGCTCCTGTATCTTCACGCCGACCTCCTCCTTTCCAGGCATTGCCGCAAGACATTATACGCGCCGTAAGCCGCTACCGTCAATGAATATTACGATATATCACATTATCTGTTCTGCTGTTTTCCCGGCTCCGAACAGCTGCTTTTTGCGCTCAATCATCTCATCAAGACGTTCTACATACTGCCGTGCATCCTTGACATTGGCACTGCGCTCAATCCGCTGCGAGTCCGTGAAGACCCGCTTGGAGATGCCCCCGGCGCCTAAGGCCAGGACCGATGCGAGCTCCTCCATGTGCAGCACATTATACAGGCAGCCGGTGCCGGGACGGGCATAGCCGACGTTTTCCAGATTACCGCTCATATACTTCTGACGGTACAGGTAGTACGGCCGGTATCCGGCCTGCTCAAGACGTTCCGCAACCAGCCTTGCGGCCTCCTCCGCCTCGGCGGGCGGCATCATCGTCCAGTCGCTGCTGAGCGCCAGGTCTGCAGCTTTCTTCACGGCCAGCGCATGCACCGTGATATTGTCCGGCTTGCCCTCAAGAATCATGTCAAGCGTCGCTTCCACGTCCTGCACATTCTCACCCGGAAGGCCGATAATCATGTCGCTGTTTATAAGCAGGGAGGCGGGCCGCTCAAGCTGCATCGCGCGCCGGTAATCGGCGGCGCTGTGCGCCCGGCCGATGCGGGCAAGCGTCCTGTCGCTTGCTGTCTGCGGGTTGATGCTGAGCCGGCTTACACCTTCTGAGGCCGCAATGGCAAAGACCTCGGGCGTGATCGTATCCGGCCGTCCTGCCTCAAGTGTGAATTCCGCCGCGTGTGGGAAAGTCTCCCGCAGCACTCGGATGAGCTGCGTCAGCTCGCCGCCGCTGAGAGTCGTCGGCGTGCCGCCGCCAATATATATGCAGGCTGCCTCAGGACCACCGGCAAAGGCGCGGATCTCGTCAAGCAGAGCCTGCAGGTACTGCTCACGGACGCTGCGTGCTCCGGCCACATCCTGCGCGATAAAGGAACAGTAGCGGCAGCGTGTCGGGCAGAACGGAATCCCGGCATACACGCACAGTCCTGCCGGCGCGTCGGCAAGAAGCTTCTGCTGCTCAGCGTAGATGACCTCCGCGAGACGGACCCGTGACGTGGAAACCTCATAGGCGCAGGAAAACTCCTGCCGGGCTGCATCAGGGCCGTGCACAGACGTAAGCTCCCGAAAGAGCTTGACCGGCCGGATTCCGGTAAGAGATCCCCAGGGCAGCTGCCGCCTGCCGGCCTCCGCGAGCGCATTATACAGCGCCCGCTTCATCTGATGCTTTCTCTGGCGGATGCTGCTTCGCTCCGCACTGCGTCTGAGCGGCAGAAAGGCCGTCTCATCCCGGCACTCTGCCTGCAGCTCTCCGTCCTCGTACACGGCGGCAACGGCCGCCTCCTTCCCGAGCTGGACCAGCGCAGCCGTTCCGGTTTTCCCCGGTTCCGGACCGGGAAGAGCTTCTACCGGTTCACTGCTGGCGAACAGGCGCATCACATCCGCCGCTTCGGCAAAATAAGCCGGCTCAGAAACGAACAGACCCGGCATGCTACCTCAGCCAGGGATTCGTAGCCTTCTCGCGGCCGATCGAAGTGGCCGGACCGTGCCCCGGCAGCACCTGCACATCGTCAGGCAGACTGCGGAGCACAGCCAGGGATTCCTGCATCGCCTCGTCGCTCCCCTCCGGAAAGTCCGTACGCCCAATAGACCCCGCAAACAGCGTGTCACCGGAAAAGAGCACATCATTGATCAGATAGCAGCAGCTGCCCCATGTATGGCCAGGCGTATGCAGCACCCGAATGGCAAGGCCGGCTGTCTCCAGCACTTCTTCGCCTTCCACAAAGCGGGCCGCGTCAAGCGCCGGCACGCTGCCCTCAAGCAGACCATTCTCCTCGCGGTGCACGGCGACCGGCGTCCCGAACTCCTGCTGCAGGGCTACCAGCGCCCCGGTATGATCCGAATGGCCGTGGGTGAGCAGAATCAGCACCGGCTCCAGTTTCTGCTGCCGGAGCACTCCAATAAGATCCGGTGCGTTGTCCCCCGGATCCACCACCACTGCCTGCGCCCCGTCCTGCGTGGCGATATAGCAGTTTTCCTCGAGAACACCTGTGATCACGCGATAAATCTGCATCAGTCAGAACTCCTTTTTGCTGTCAAGCAGAATGGTCACCGGCCCGTCGTTTACAAGAGCCACCTGCATGTCCGCACCGAATACGCCCGTCTCAACGCGGGGACAGACGCTGCGGAAAGCCTCCTCGCATACCGTAAAAAGCGGCCGGGCCTGCTCGGGCGGTGCCGCTCCCGCGTAGCTTGGCCGCCGTCCTTTGCGGGCATCTCCGAGCAGTGTGAACTGGCTGACAAGCAGAAGGTCCCCGCCAGTATCACGCAGGGACCGGTTCATGACGCCGTCGCTGTCCTCAAAAATGCGCAGACCCGCACACTTGCCGGCCAGGTATGCCGCATCCTCGGGGCTGTCGCCATGCCCGATGCCGATGAGCACCAGCATGCCGGGACCGATGCGGGACACTTCCCGGCCGTCCACGGATACGGAAGCTTCACGGACGCGCTGCACCACCGCGCGCATCAGGTATTCATCCTGTAGACTTCGCGTACACCCTGCAGATCCCGCAGCCTTTGCATCATCTGCTGCATGTCGCGTACCGAAGTGATCGTGGTCCGGACGTAGATGTTTGCACTGCCGTTCTTGGTGGCGTTCGCAGTCAGGGAAGAAATGTCACGTCCGGCTCCTGTCAGCGTCTGGGCCACCTCCGCCATCAGTCCCTTGCGGTCTTCCGCCACGATCTGCACCTCGACCTCATAGGACGCTGCCGCGCCTTCCACCCACTCAACATCCACGAGCCGGTCCTTGTCCATGCTGAGATCCTTAAGATTACGGCAGTCGGTTGTATGCACGCAGACGCCCCGGCCGCGGGTGATGTAGCCGACAATTTCGTCCCCGGGAACGGGATTGCAGCATTTGCCGAAGCGCACTGCCAGGCCGCCCGTGCCCTGAACCTCGACGCTTTCCGCATTGTCCGGAGCTCCGGCACGCCGAACGACCCGGACGACCGGTTCCTCTTCAGCGGCGCCTATCTCTGCCCGGTACTGCTCAATGAGCTTGCTCAGAACCTGGTGAACAGAAATGTCACCGTAACCGATGGCCGCGAACATATCGTTCTCGTTCTTCAGCGTAAAACGCTTGAAGAGTCCGCTCAGCCAGCCGGGCTGCAGCAGATCCTTGGGCCGGTAACCCTGGCGTTTGGCTTCCTTCTCAAAGGCTTCCCGTCCCTTGGCGAGGCTGTCCTCCTTGCGTCCACGCTTGATCCAGTGCCGGATCTTGTTTTTCGCCTGGGTGGTCTTCACCATCTCCAGCCAGTCGCGGTTCGGACCCGGTGAGCTGCGGCTGGTGATGATCTCCACGATGTCTCCCGTCTTCAGCTCATAGCCGAGCGGCACAATCTTGCCGTTCACCCTCGCGCCGACACACTTGTCCCCGACATCGCTGTGGACACTGTAGGCGAAGTCGAGCGGCGTGGCCCCGGCCGGAAAATCCTTGACTTCCCCGTTCGGCGTGAACACGAGCACATGCTCTGCAAAGATGTCAATTTTCAGCGATTCCATGAACTCGCGGGAATCCTTGACATCGTTCTGCCATTCCATCAGCTCACGCAGCCAAGCAAGCTTCTCGTCAAGGTCATCGCGCTCCGTCGTGCGCTCCTTGTATTTCCAGTGCGCAGCGATGCCGTATTCTGCCGTACGCTGCATCTCGTACGTCCGGACCTGCACCTCAAACGGCTTGCCGTCGTCTCCGAGCACCGTCGTGTGCAGCGACTGGTACATATTCTCCTTCGGGACAGCAATATAGTCCTTGAAGCGCATCGGGATCGGCTTCCACATCGTATGCACGAGGCCGAGCACGCCGTAGCAGTCCTTTATGTTGGAGACGATGACGCGGATGGCAATAAGGTCATAGACCTCATCGAAGCTCTTGTCCTGCTCATGCATCTTCTTGTAGATGCTGTAGATGTTTTTCGGGCGTCCCTCAATGTCCGCCGTAATACGCATCTCCGCGAGGTGATCCTCAATGCGGTCAATAACGCTCATCAGCTGCTGCTCTCGCTCCCGGCGCGTCGAGGAGATCTTGTTTGCGATCTCATAGTACTCATCCGGCTCGAGATACTTGAGCGAGAGATCCTCCAGTTCCCACTTGATCGCGGAGATACCGAGGCGGTGTGCGAGCGGCGCGTACACCTCGAGCGTCTCCCTGGCTTTTTCGATCTGCTTTTTTTCGGACTGGTACTTGAGTGTCCGCATGTTGTGCAGTCGGTCCGCAAGCTTGATGATAACAACACGGATGTCGCGGGCCATTGCCAGAAACATTTTGCGCAGGGACTCACTCTGCTGCTCCTCGCGGGAGTTGAAATCAATTTTCCGCAGCTTGGTGACGCCGTCGACGAGTTTGGCAATCTCCGGCGAGAACGTGGAGGAAATGTCTTCGAGGGTGACGTCTGTATCTTCCACGACGTCGTGCAGAACACCCGCAATGATGGTCGTGTTGTCGAGTCCCAGGTCCGCAATAATGTCAGAGACAGCCAGCGGATGGGTAAAATATGGTTCACCGGAACGACGGAGCTGACCGTCGTGCGCCTCTTCCGCAAGCGCAAAGGCCTTTTCCATCTCCGGATCGTATGCGCTCTTGTGGCGGCGCATGAAATCCCGGTAGGCAGCGGTCACCTTAGCTCCTCAGTACTGGACAAGCGAGAATACGTTGTACCCGGCCAGCTTTTCGCGCCCGCCGAGATCGGTGAGCTCCACCACGAAACCCAGGGCGGCGACGACGCCGCCGGCCATTTGAACCAGGTCGCAGGCCGCCTTGGCTGTACCCCCCGTCGCAAGCAGGTCGTCAAGGATCGCAACCCGTTCACCGGGCTGAATCGCATCCTTGTGCATCTCAAACGCGTCCGTACCGTATTCGAGCTCATATTCTACATGATAGGTTTCCCACGGCAGTTTCCCGGCCTTGCGGATCGGCACGACACCTGTTCCGAGCACATAGGCCACCGGCGAACCCACCAGAAAGCCGCGGGCATCCAAAACCAGGATAACGTCCACGTCCAGCGGGCGCACCTGCGCCACAAACTCGTCGATCACTTCGCGGTACGCCTCTCCGTCCCCGACCAGCGTGGTGATGTCCCGAAAGATGATTCCTTTGCTCGGAAAATCATTGATATTCCGAATCTTTGCTTTGAGATCCATGGCTTGTAACCTCGAATTTCCGGTAGATTTCGCTCTCATCCAGACTCCTCCGGGGAGCGGAAGCAATTACGTGTATTCTAGCATCTTTCGTACCGCCCAACAATTTCAGCTGAGTGAACACGCAAACAGCAAATACGAACTCCTCACGACGCAGTCCCGGCACAAAACGAAGCGCGCCCCGGTAAAGCCCGCGCCATCTCTTAGGGCCCTGCCGGCCGGTAACTTCACGCAAGGCGCTGTAGATCAGGCCCAGCCGTTTCTTGTCTGCAAAGAACAGCCACGGGTCTTCCGGCAGTGCCGGCTGGCAGACACGCCGGGCGAGCTCCGTAAAAATGGTGTCATCCTCGTCCTCCACACTCACCTGGCTGACGATCATCTGCACAGACTCCTGCCCGCGGTACGTCTTGAGTCCCAGCGTCCCGATGAAATCTGCACGGTCCGGCAGCATATCGGGCGCTGTGCGGAACTTCACAGCCTCCATCGCGCCTTTGGAGCCCCGGATCCGGAATCCCGCGTGCTCCCCGCCTGAGTAGGCCCGCACGTCTTCCACTTTTGCATTGCGAACCAGCGCGAGCGGCCGCGGGTTTCCATAGCCGCACGGCTCAAGCTTCTCCAGCGCGCGGACCAGCTCCACGTCAACCGGAGGCGCCTCCTCGAGATCGTAGACTGCTTCGGGCCGACCTGCTGCTGGCCGGTCTGAGGCAAACGCATTGAGCGCTTTCTCAAGCTCCGGCAGATTCTCCTCGTCCACTGTCAGGCCGCAGGCACCTGCATGACCTCCAAACCGGACAAGCAGCGCCTCCACTGACCGCAGAGCCGCATAGGCGTCCACATCCGATGTGCTGCGCACAGAGCCCACCAGACTGCCGCCCTGCGCGCCGAGCAGCAGAGCTGGACGCTGATAGCGCTCACAGACCGAGCTCGCCGCCACACCGACAAGACCCGTCTCCCAGGTCGGGCTGTACAGCACGATAAAATTCGGCAGCGTCTCGAGGCTGGTAAGCCGGCTGTCCACTTCCTGGATGATCTGCTTCTGCCGGACCTGACGGTCCGCGTTCAGCTTACTTAGTGTCGTGGCGATAATCCTCGCAGCGCCCGGCCGGTCTTCCACCATGAGGTCGAGCGCCAGCCGGGCACTCGACATGCGGCCGGCCGCGTTGACACACGGCGCCAGCTGAAACGAGATCCCCTCCGCGGTCAGCGCTCCCCGCTTCTCCCGGACCGGTGCATACAGCGCCCCGAGGCCGGGATTGGGACTGCGGTTGAATTTCTCAAGGCCGAGCGACACGATGATGCGGTTCTCGCCGAGAAGAGGCACCACGTCGGCGACTGTACCAAAAGCAGCGAGATCCACGTAGTCGAGGGCCTTTTCTCCGATCAGCGCCTGCGCGAGCTTGAGGGCTACCCCCGCTCCGCACAGCTCCCGGAACGGGAAGGTTTCATCCGGAACCTTCGGATTCAGCATGGCATCCGGCTCCGGCAGCAGCGCCGGCGGCTCGTGATGGTCCGCGACAATCGTGCGGATACCGAGTTCCTTCGCCCGGGCAATCTCGTTCACGCTTGACGTACCGCAGTCCACCGTTATGAGGAGCGCTGCTCCCGCCATCTCCTCGACCGTCTCCATCGCCAGCCCGTAGCCGTGGCCGGTGCGTGAAGGAATATAGCACTGCACATCCGCTCCCATCTGCTGCAGCACCCGCTGCAGCAGCGCGGCCGCACTGGTCCCGTCCGCATCGTAGTCTCCGTGAATCCAGATTTTCCCGCCCGCCGCGGCCGCGTTGCCGATCAGGCTCACGGCTTTTTTCATATCCCGGAACAGGTAGGGATCGAGAAGGTCCGCTGCCTGGGGCCGGAGGAACCGCTGCGCCTCCTCCTTCGTCCTCACGCCCCGGGAGACCAGGATGCTGCTCAGGGCCGGATCGAGCTTGAGCTCACGGCTCAGGACCTGCGCCTGCTTCTCGCCCTGCGCATCAAGATGTACGTTCGGTTTCAGCAAATATTCCATTGATCCAAAAAAGGGCTCCCGGCAGGGAAGCCCTCAAAGTCTCTTTCCAGTTAAGCCTTGGCTGGCTTTTTCTTTTTGCTGCCTGCCGGCGCCTGCGACTTCTTGCGCCGTTCGAAGTAGTCTGCCATTGCAGCCCAGATCGGCGCGGACAGGAAAATCGACGAATACGTGCCGGCCAGCAGACCCACAATGATCGGCAGGGCAAACTCGCGGATCGACGTCACACCGAAGATGTACAGGCTGACGATCATGATCAGCGTCGTCACCGAAGTGTTGATCGTGCGGCCGAGGGTCTCACGGACGCTCAGGTTGGCGATTTCGTCCCGCGTCTTTTTACGGCCGTAGATGCGCTGGTTATCGCGGATACGGTCGAAGATGACGATCGTATTGTTGATTGAGTAACCAATGATCGTGAGGCAGCCGGCAATGAAGCCACTGTTGATCTGCAGCCGGAAGATGCACACAAAGGCGATCATGACAAGCACGTCCTGCGCCAGTGCGATCACGGCTGCGATGCCGCTGAACAGCTCAAAGCGGATCCAGATGTAGACGAGCATCAGAGCACAGGCAATAATCACCGCCCAGATGGCACCCTGGACCATTTCCGCGCTGGTGACGCCGCCGACGCGGTCGACACTGACAATCTCCGCTTCCGGGTACTCACTCTGGAGTCCGGTGAGCAGAATCTCTGTGACTTCCGCCTGCATCTCGCCGTCTTCCACGTCCTGCATGCGGATCTGCGCTTCCTGCATGTCCTCACCAGACTTCACAACAGGCGCATCCGCCTGCCCCATATCTTCGAGCACGCTGTGGACGTAGTCCGCGTCGAAGTCCTGTTTCATGTCAACCACGGTAAGGCTGCCGCCAGTAAAGTCGATACCCGGATTCAGTCCCCCCATCGCTCCGGCAATGATGCCGGCCACGATGATGATGATAGAGATGGCGGCCGTCAGTTTCAGGTGTTTGGTAAACATATCAGGCCCCTCCGTTTTCCCTGGCAGCCAGTGCCGCGGCACGCAGTTCCTTGGCATGCCACATATACATGTTCGGGTTCTTGTGTCCCAGGCTGATATAGAGTCTCATGACGCCGTTTGTGACGACCAGGGCGGCAAACATCGAGACGATAATGCTGATAATCAGCGTGTAGGCAAAGCTCTTGATCTGACCGGTGCCGAAAATGGCGAGCACCACAGCGCAGATCAGGGTGGTCACGTTCGAATCCAGGATCGTGACAAACGCTTTCTTGGAGCCGGCCTCATAGGCTGACCTGAGCGATTTGCCGCGCGAGAACTCCTCGTGGAAGCGGGCAAAGATAATGACGTTCGCATCCACGGCCATGCCGACACCAAGCACGATACCGGCAATGCCCGGCAGCGTCAGCTGCACACCGGGAACTGTCGCCAGGCACAGCAGAACCAGCAGCGTGTAGACCGCAAGACCGGTGCAGGCCGCAATGCCAGGCACCCGGTAAATAACGATCATATAGATGAAGAGCACAATCATGCCGACCAGACCGGCCAGGATACTGTTCTCCAGCGCGCCGACGCCAAGCGTCGCACTGATCGTGCGCACCTCAATCTCATTGAGGTCAAGCGGCAGCGCTCCACTCTCAATCTGAAGCGCCAGGTCGAGGGCCGTGTCTTCCGTGAAGCTGCCCTCAATGATGCCTTCGCCGTTCAGAATGGCTGAGTTGACCGTCGGCTCTGAAATCATCTGACCGTCCACATAAATGCCGATCGTCTGGTTCAGCAGCCGCTGCGTGGCTTCCGCAAATTTTGTCGTGCCGTCCGGCGTCAGGCTGAAAGCCACCACCGGCTGGTTGTTGTAAAGTGAACGGTAGGCGCGCTCAATGTCGGCGCCTTCCATAATGACATTTCCGTCCGGATCCCGGAATTCCAGCTGTGCCGGCGTCCCAATGAACTGGGAGATCTCTGTCGGATCCGTGATTTCACTCGAATCGTTGATAGGAATCTCCACACGGATGCGGTCCGTACCCTGCCGCGTGATCGTCGCTTCTGTGAAGCCGCGCTGGTCAAGACGTTCGCGCAACACCAGCTGCGCATCTTCCATCTTGGCTTCAAAATCCTCGACGTTCGGGTCCGCTGCTTCATAGACGGTGTAGACACCACCCGTGATGTCGAGTCCCTGTTGGATGCCGCGCAGCGGCCGAATCTCATAGATCCCGGCATCGAAACCCCGAATGACGAAGACTCCGAGCAGAACGATCAATGCGTAGATCACGACGAGCAGCCAGATGCTGCGCGTCTTGCTTCTTGTGGCCATTGTGTTCCTCCTGCTTCCATCTGACGGCGCGGACGAGCCGCAACCGAAAAGTCAACGAGGATATATTATAGTACAGCGGCCGGCATCGGTCAATCTGAGCGTCAATTCCGGCCGAGTCAAGATACCGTGGGGTCATTCTTGCCATTCCAAGATAGCGCAATTGATTGTGCCGTCGTAACGCCGACACCCATAGATCGCGTCCCTCATGTGGACCGAGCCGATCTTGCTGGAGGCTTGGAACGAGCGGAGCCGGGATGTCAAGCATTATTTGCCTTGCGATCCCACAGTATCTTTACTCCGTCGTCAATTCCGGGCCGCCGGCTGCAGTTTCAGCAGTCTCTGCAGTTTCTTTCTTCGGCCGGAGCTCCGAACCTGCCTGCCGCCTCTGCAGCCCAGCACCCTGTCCTTCCCTTCCAAGGCCGTCTTCCAGGCCGCCGGCCTGCTGCATCAGCCGGTCAATCTTTACAGAAACGGTGTCACAAGCCCATACTACTGTCGAATCTATATCGTACAAGGAGGATCGCCGTCCTGGTCGGCAAACACGACAGCATGAAAAAACTTGGTTTCGGACTGATGCGCCTTCCGCTTACAGAGCCGGGCAATGAGCAGGCCGTTGACGTTCCCGAAGTGGAGAAAATGGTCGACCGTTTCCTCGATCACGGCTTCAACTACTTTGACACCGCCTGGATGTACCACGGGTTCAAAAGCGAGGAGGTCGCCGGCGAGGCGCTCGTCAGGCGTCATCCGCGCGATAGCTTTCAGCTGGCCTCGAAGCTGCACTCCGGCTTCTTCGACACACATGAAGACATGGACCGCGTCCTGCATGAACAGCTCGAGAAAACGCATGCCGGCTACTTTGACAACTATCTGCTGCACGGCGTAGATGGCGAGTCTCTCGAAAAGTATGAAAAGTTCGACGCGTTCCACTGGCTGCTTGAGCAGAAGGAAAAAGGCCTCATCCGGCACGCCGGCTTCTCCTTCCACGACTCGGCGGGCGTTCTCGATGAGATCCTGAAAAAGTATCCGGAGATGGAATTCGTGCAGCTGCAGCTCAATTACCTGGATTGGAACAGCCCGTGGATCCAGTCGCGCGAGGTGCACGATGTCGCAGTGAAACACGGCAAACCGATCATCGTCATGGAGCCTGTCAAGGGTGGCACGCTCGCCAAGGTACCGGAAGAGGGCATGAAGCTGTTCCGTGCGAAAGATCCGGATGCTTCTGCCGCCAGCTGGGCCATCCGGTTTGCGGCATCACTCGACAACGTGGAACGGGTGCTCTCCGGCATGTCGAGCATGGCGCAGCTCGAGGACAACATTCGGACGATGGACAGCTTCACGCCGCTTACCGAGGACGAGAAAAACCTCTGCTTCCGCGTCGGCGAGGTCATCAACAGTCAGATCACAGTGCCGTGCACGGCCTGCCACTACTGCTCCGAAGGCTGCCCGAAGAACATCGCCATTCCCGAGTATTTCTCGCTCTATGACGAGGATATGCGCGAGGACCTCGAAGAAAAGGGCTGGACAGTCAATTTCAGCACGTACGACACGCTCGCGAAAAAACACGGCAAAGCGAGCGACTGCATCGAGTGCGGCCGCTGCGAGAAAGTCTGCCCGCAGCACATTCCCGTGATCAGCGAACTCAAGGCTGTTGCCGGTCACTTCGAGCACAAAGAGTAGACCTGCCGCGATCTGAATGATGACGCTGCCCGGCACCCGCTGAGCAGCGTTTAATTTAATGTCCCGGCCGCCGGCCTGCAATCAGCCGAGGCTGTCAAAAATGCTCAGCTGGTTCGATTCCGGCAGCCCGTCAAGGATGCCCATCTCCCGCATCATGCGCGTCACAGTGGAACTGACATGCGTGCGCTGCTCGAGGTCCCGCACCGACAGAAACCGGCTCCTGGTTCTCTCCTCGGCAATCGACTGCGCCACTTTCTCGCCGAGCTGCGGTATGCTCACAAACGGCATCCGAAGGCCGTTCTCTTCCACCTGGAAGCGGATGGGATCGCTTTTTTCGAGATCCACCGGCAGAAACTGCAGGCCGCGCAGGTACATTTCGCACGCCAGTTCCAGCAGGTAGGCTTCGCGCTTTTCGATGTCTCCGCCGGATTCCAGGAGTTTGGCATGCCGCTGGCGCATGCCGGGAAGACCTCCTCTGATCATATCCGCGCTGAAATCACTCACGTGCACATCGAAGAAAGTCGCATAGAAAGCTGCTTTCTCATAAAGCTTGCAGTAGGCAATCCGGAGCGACAGCAGTGTGTAGGCCACAGCATGGCCTTTTGGGAACATGTACTTGATCTTCCGGCAGGCCTGCACAAACCAGTCCGGGATCTGCGCCTCTTCAAGTGCACGTTCCTGCTCCTCCGAGAAGCCCTGGCGCGCGACCTTGCCTTTTCTGGTCGCTTCCATAATAAAGAACGCCATGCGCTTGTCGACCCCTTTGGCCACCAGGAAGTTCATAATGTCGTCGCGGGCGCAGATAGCCTCGCTGAGCGTCACCACGCCCTGCCGGATCAGCGACTGGGCATTGTCAAGCCATACGTCCGTACCATGGGAAAGGCCGGAAATCCGCACAATTTCAGCCACCGTGCCGGGCTGCGTCTCCTTGAGCATCTCCCGCACGAAAGGCGTTCCAAATTCCGGAATGCCGAGCGTCCCGGTCGTAATGCCAAAGAGCTCATCCGGATCGATCCCCAGCGGTTCAATGGTGCTGAACAGACGCAGCACGTCCGGATCAGCGAGCGGTATCTCGAGCGGATCACGGCCGGTTATATCCTTGATCAGCTTCATGATCGTCGGACCGTCATGACCGAGGATGTCGAGCTTCACCAGAATATCGTGCATCGAGTCAAAGCCATAGTGCGTGGTGACAAAACCGTCCTCCGGCTTGTTTGCCGGCCACTGCACCGCCGTGAATTCATAGACTTCACGGTCTCGCGGCACAATCACCATCCCGCCCGGGTGTTTGCCAGTGCTCTTCTTGACGTTCTCAAGACCCTTCGAAAGCCGCGTGAACTCGGCGGAACACACTTCCGAATTCGTATCGTCAAGATAGCGCCGAACATATCCGACAGCGTTCTTATCCTTCAGGGACAGAATCGTGCCGGCCCGGAACACGTGGCCGCGGCCGAAAATTTCCTCTGTATAGGCGTGCGCCTGACTCTGGTATTCGCCGGAGAAATTGAGGTCAATATCCGGCACCTTGTCGGCATCGATACCGAGAAAGACCTCGAAGGGAATGTTGAATCCCTCCTTGCGCAGCGCGGCGCCGCACTTCGGGCAGACGGCATCCGGCAGATCCGGCCCGACGTCGTAGCGCGAAGTGTCGATGTCAAAATCGCTGTACTGACAATCCGGACACACATAGTGCGGCGGCAGCGGATTCACCTCCGTAATGCCCGTCATCGTCGCTGCCAGGCTCGAGCCGACGGATCCGCGCGAGCCGACCAGGTAGCCGTCCTCGTTCGACTTCTTTACCAGCAGGTGCGCGCTGTAGTAGAGGACCGAGAATCCATGCCGGATAATCGAATCCAGTTCCCGTTCCAGCCGTGCCCGCACAATTTCCGGCAGATCTTCCCCGTAGATCCGGCGGGCATTTTCATACGCCATCTCCTCGATCCGCTCCGCCGCATGATCGATGACCGGCATGACTGTCTCGTCCGGGAAAAGCGCGAACGTCTCCACCATGTCCGCGAGCTGATTGGGAACGCTGCAGACAATCTCATGCGCTTTTTCCGGTCCGAGGTAAGAGAATTCCGCCTCCATCTCCTCCGTTGTGCGCAGGTAGAGCGGCGGCTGCGGCGCGGCATCAAAGCCCATGCTGTGCTGCAGCAGGCGCCGGTAGCACTCGTCCTCCGGATCGAGAAAATGAACGTCGCAGGTCGCGGCCACCGGTTTGCCGAGTGCGTCCCCGAGCTCGACGATGCGGCGGTTGCAGGCAATGAGATCATCTTTGCTGCTGACGATGCCGTTGCGCAGCAGGAAGCCGTTATTCCCGAGCGGCTGCACTTCAAGGTAATCATAGAAGGACGCAATTTCCGCGAGCTCAGCGTCCCCGGCCCCATCGACCACCGCCCGGAACAGCTCGCCGCTCTCGCAGGCTGACCCGACAAGCAGATGGGACCGGTGCTCGCGCAGCAGGCTGCGCGGAATCTTTGGCTTTTTGCTGTCCAGAAACTGCACGTGGGAAGCTGAGATGAGGCGGTTCAGTGCCGTCATTCCCTGCTGGTCCCGGCAGAGCAGAATGATATGGTGCGTTTTGCTGCCCCGGTACATGTTCTTAGGACAGACGAGCGCATTGACTGCCTCTGCCGTTCCGTGTTCTGCAAGCTTCGTGAGGGCCGCTGAAAGCAAAGCATCAGGCGCAGCAGAACCGAGGCGCAGCGCCTTTGCCGCTGACTTCGGCTTGTAGCTTTCAAGCTCCGGAAAGGCGCAGCGCAGCGCCGCATCAATATTGATCTGGCCGCCTGCAAATTCACAGCCCAGGACTCTGCCGAGGTAGCGCAGTGTCGCCGGGCCGTCCGCACCGGCCACCGCGGAAGAACCGACAAACTCCCTGAAAGCAGCCGCAGCCTCCTCAAGCGGCGGCCCCTGCCTTATCTGTTCTTCCCGCAGCCCACCGGTAAAGAGGTCCGGGCTGAGCGCCGCGTCCGTACGCACATAACTCTGGAAGCGGTCCACTTCGCGGCCGCCGCGAAGACGCACCGCCGTAAGACCAATCAGGGCGCCGCCGAGAGGTGAAGGACTTGTGGAGAGTTTGTCCACCACCACAATCTCATCCGGCAGCGGACCCTCAAGGTCAGCAAAAACAGGAACCTCATCGTCAAAGAGGTAACCCTCGACACCGTAGATGATCTTGATCCCCGCTTTTTCCGCGATTCCGGCCGCGATCGGGAAGGCCTGCCCGACGCCGTGGTCCGTAATGGCCACCGCCGGGTGGCCCCACTTGGCAGCGCGGCGGATCAGCGCGCCAATGTCAGTCACGGCATCCATCGCCGACATTTTGGTATGCGCATGCAGCTCGACCCGCTTTTCGGCTGCCTTGTCCATACGGTCCACGTGCTGCGTGGACGCAGCGTCCCGGATCCGCAAAACCGGCTGGTGCTCGAAGCGGTCGTCCTCGTAGGTCCCGGTCAGGCGCACCCAGCTGCCTTCTCCTGGGATCTCCAGCTTGCGGCGGCTCTTCGAGGACTCCAGGTAGACGGCTGTGAGACTGCTCGTGAAATCGCACATAGCGTACTTGTGGACAGTCAGCTCGCCGTTTTTTCGCTCCACCGCCTCGTGCGCCACGATCTGCGCATCAATTGTCACCTGGCGTTCACTGTCGGGCTGCAGGTCTGCAATACGGGAGACTGCGCCGCCCGCCGCCCTGACAGGCGGCGCTTTTCGCGGTGCCGGCTGCTCCGGTTCCCGCCTGACCGGCATTTCCGGCCGCGGCCGCTCCGGTTCGGCGGCATCCGCTGGCCGGCAGACTGGAGCCTCCTCCTCCGGCAGCGCCGGCTCTTCCCCATCCGGCTCCGTCTCTCCCACTTCAACGTGCACGCAGAGCTCGACACCGTATACGTCCTGGAAATATGACGAAATACGCTCCGGCAGACTGAATGCGGTGAGGATCTGCCGTGCCTCCGCATCGGGCACCGTCACTTTCAGCTGATCCGTCCCGGCAGCCCGGACGGCACAGGTACGCACGAACGGAAAGGTCATCGGTTCCATCAGGACGCAGCAGTCCCGAACGCAGCGTGATAGTGCGGCCGGGTCGCTGCGCAGCGCCTCCGCGTGCTGCGGCTGCACGATTTTCACCAGCACCCGGTCGGACAGCGCGGCGCGCAGCCGCCGGTGCAGGGCAAAATACTTCGGCGGCAGGTGATGGTCTGTGGTGCTGTATGTCAGCTCCACTGTACCACTCCGACGATGAAAAACTGCCCCTTCTGCCTTGAGGGGCGCGTCAAGCGCGGCTACTGCCGAGAGCGCCTCCTCCAGTTCGCTTACGAGCTCCGCCAGATTTGCCTGCAACTTCCTGCCTCCGTCTGTCCTGAAATGCTTTCACTGCCGCCGCCAGCGCGGCAAATGCCTGATCCGGGCTGTACGTTCCGGTCACGCGGCCGTCCTCAAACAGCGCCACCCGGCCCCGGCCGCCGGCGATTCCGAGATCTGCGCGGCGCGCTTCCCCGGGGCCGTTCACTTCGCAGCCCATCACGGCAAGGCGCATTGGGAACTCGCACATTTCCGCGAGCGTCTCTGCCTGCCGCGCCAGCTGCTCGACATCAAAGCTGCGGCAGCGGGCGCAGGTGGGACAGGAAATGATTTCGAGCGTCTGCTCCCTAAGTCCGAGGCTCTCAAGCAGTGCTTTGCCAACATGCACCTCCCGGACTGGATCGCCGCTGATAGAGACGCGGATCGTATCGCCGATCCCGTCAAGCAGCAGTGCTCCGATACCAGCTGCTGACTTGATCACGGCCCGCTCGTACGTCCCCGCCTCGGTTACGCCGAGGTGCAGCGGGTACGGCCGCAGCCGGCTCAACACGCGCGCCGCCTGCACACACTCGGGCACGCTGCTCGATTTCACTGAGACCACAATGTCCTCGAACCCGGCATTCTCCAGCCACTCGATATTGCTGAGCGTTCCGATGACCAGCGCATCGCAGCCGCTGCCGGCGCCTTTTGGAACCGATCCGCTGTTCGAGCCGACCCGGAGCGGAATGCCAGCGGCTTTCGCTGCGCGTGCCACCATGGAGACGTCTTCCGCGCTGCCGATATTGCCAGGATTGATGCGGATCTTATCAATACCAGCCTCGATCGCGTCCAGTGCGATCCGGGCGCTGAAGTGAACGTCCCCAACAAGCGGGATCCTGATCTGCTCCCGGATTTTCGCGGCAGCCTGCGCGCACTCCTCATCATAGAGCGCAACGCGGACAATATCGCAGCCGGCCTCCTCAAGGGCCCGTATCTGCGCCACCGTGGCGTCAATGTCTTTTGTGTCCGTCGTCGTCATCGACTGCACCGCCACGGAACTCCCGCCCCCTATCGTGACGCTGCCGATGCGGACTTTTCGCGTCTGGCCGCTCATGCGCCCATGAAGCGGCCGATGTCCTGGAAGACCAGGAAGACGGCGAAGCCCATGAAGGCCACCATACCGATCAGGTTCATGACCCCTTCCACGTTGATCGAGACCGGCTTCTTGCGGGCCCCTTCCACGGCGTACAGGACCAGTTTGCCGCCGTCAAGCGCCGGGATCGGCAGCAGGTTCACGATCGCCAGGTTGATGCTGATCATCGCCACAATCATCAGAATCATACCGAGCGCACCAGCCTGCACAACGCTGCCGACCACCACCGTGAGGCCGACAATACCGGTCATATTCTCAACGCCCTGACCGCGGAAAAACAGATTGCCGAGCGCCGAGAAAATCTCAACCGTCTGCTGCCACAGCCACTTGAAGCTGAGGGCAAACGCCTCGAAAACATTATACGGATGGGATTCCATGACGATTCCCATCGTCTTCTCGCCGTCCCCTTCCGGGAAGGTTATGAGAGCATCCACAGGCTCGCCGTCCCGTTCCACCAGCACTTCCATGGTGTCGCCCTTGGCCGACTGCTGGTATGCGGAGATGCCGCTGATGTAAAAGTCCATATCGATGCCGTTCATCCGGCGGATCACATCGCCTTCTTGAAGCCCCGCAGCTTCTGCCGGAGAACCCGGCGCCACTTCGCGGATCTGCACGCCCTGCGCTTCCGGCGCCACCAGCAGCATGATAAAAGCCAGAACGACGGCCAGCAGCGCGTTCATCAGCGGACCCGCCACCACGGTCTTCACCCGCGCCCCAATCGGCGCCGTGCGGAAGTCACCCGGTTTCGGCGGGCGGTCTTCCTCGTCCACATCGTCGGCGAAGCGGCAGAATCCGCCAATCAGGAACGGCCGCAGTGAAAACTCAGTTTCGCCCCGGTGCCACTTGATCAGTTTCGGCCCAAAACCGATCGCAAATTCATCGACCTTGATACCGTTTTTTTTGGCCACCCGGTAATGGCCGTATTCATGCACTACGATCAGCCCTGTAAGAACCAGCAGGGCATACACGATCATCAGAAAAATCTGCAAAGAACACTCCTTAAAAATTATCTCAGATAGTTGAATTATCTTTGTTTCCAGAACAGGTCAAAGAAAGGATCCTCGCTTCCAGCCATGCCGGAAGCGGGCAGCCTGTTCTGCGCTTCTAATTATTATATCGTGAAAATTTGAAGATTCTGTTAAGCCAGGCTGCGCGTGAAAGTGCGCACAGCGCTGTCAAGGCGCATAATTTCTTCGACCGAACTCGGCACTTCACCGCGGAACTCAGCAAGAGCCCGCTCTATAAGCTCCGGGATCGCACCGAGCTCTATCCGTCCCGCCAGGAACAGGGCCACGGCTTCATCATCGGCAGCATTGAAAACAGCCGTTTCCTTCTCTCTGAGCGCCTCGTAGGCAAGGGCGATGCAGGGAAACTTCCCGAGGTCCGGCCGCCGGAAGCCAATGCTTCCCACTTCCCAGAAATCGAGCGGCCGGCCGACTGGTTTCTCTCCGGCATCCCTGCCCAGCAGCGCCCGCTCAATGGGGACCCGCATATCCGGCAGCCCAATCTGCGCGAGCACCGTCGTGTCCCTGAACTGGACCATGGAGTGCACCAGGCTGCCCGGCTGGATCACGATCCGGATCTGGTCAGGCTCCATACCAAACAGATAGCGCGCCTCAATGACTTCAAGTCCTTTGTTCGCCATCGTGGCCGAATCAACCGTGATTTTCGGACCCATGTTCCAGGTAGGATGCGCAAGCGCCTCCTCCCGGCTTGCGTGTGCCATCTGGTCGGCCGGCACATCAAGAAAGGGTCCGCCGGAGGCCGTAAGCCACAGAACTGCTGCCTCCGAGGCGTCAAAACTGTCACCAAGACACTCGTAAATAGCCGCATGCTCACTGTCCACCGGATAGAGTGGCGTGCCGGTCTGCTCCCACAGCGTACGGATGACATCTGCGCCCGCGACAATCGATTCCTTGTTGGAAAGAGCCGTTGGTACATGCGCTTCCAGGCAGGCAGCCAGAAGCGGCAGACCCGCGATGCCGGAAACGGCATTCAGCACCAGATCTGCCGGCAGGCCGGTCAGTGAATCTGTCAGCGCCTGTTCTCCCCAGAAGATCCGCGGCTCGTAATCGAGCGCCGTGAGCAGATCCTCCCGGTTCACATTTTCCCCGGTAACGACCAGGCGCGGCGGACGGAATTCGTTCGCAGCCGCGGCCAGCTCCTGAAGCCGGCTGCAGCAGCTCAGCAGTTCCACTTCAAGCAGGCCGCGGCAGCGGCGCACAACATCCAGTGCCTGGCTGCCGACACTGCCGGTAGCACCATATACAGCGATTTTTTTCACACGCAGATAGCTGTGGACGCTGGCAGCGGGACTGCCAGCAGCTCACAGCTGCTCCTTTCCGGGCCTCACAAAGACGTTCAGACAAGCGCAAAAAGTCCCAAGGTTGTCAGCAGGTACACCGGCGGCGCCACAAACAGCGTGCTGTCCACACGATCCATGACACCCCCGTGTCCCGGCAGCAGCCGGCCAAAGTCCTTGATGTCGACTGCTCTCTTGATGTATGACGCAGCAAGGTCCCCAATTTGTGACAGAAAAGCCAGCAGAAATCCGCCGAGCATGTAAAGGGCCGCATTCCCGGGGCGTCCCGCACCCAGGATCTGCGAAAAGGCCAGCAGATAGACAAGCAGGGCCCCAATGGCGCCGCCGACGAGGCCGGCCACGCTGCCGGCCACCGTTTTGTTGGGACTGATCACCGGACACAGTTTGGTCCTGCCGAATTTACGGCCCCAGAAATATGCCAGCGTATCCGAAAGCGCGGAAGGGACAAAGAGCATCAGAAGTGCCGTCACCGTTTCCGCATACGAGGCATCTGACTGCAGGTCCAGAATGAGCAGATAGAAGAATATGACCAGCAGCTGCGGATAGACGAAGGTGAAGAGCACATTCTGAAGGCCGCTGAAAGTGCCGCCGCGGGCGAACATAGCGGCCACAAAGGCTATGGCGGCGGCCGCCATGATAATCAGCAGGATAAGCTCCGGATGAAACAGCGCCGCTGAGTTGGCCGGATCCTGCCGGAGCGCCATATCCAGACAGAACAGGGCAGCAAGGCATACTGCCAGGCAGATTGGCACGGCAGAAAGCAGCGGTGCTTTTTTGCCGCAGAGGGCCCGGGTGACTTCAAATGTGCAGCTGATGCCCACGGCCACAGCAAACAGAGCCAGCACCCAGCCCTGGCAGAGAATGGCCAGCATCACAAACAGAATCAGCGGCACCGCCACCAGAATCCGCGTTTTCATCCGTTTGCGGCAAGGAGACTCCCGCACTGCCTGCGGGGGAGGAATTGCCGCATACTCCTTTCAGACCTGTCTCCTGCCTCCGGGCAAAAAGCCGCGCTACGGTCACGATTCCAGACCGCCGTAGCGCCGTCCGCGTCCCTGGTATGCCTCGAGAGCCCGCAGATACTCCTGCTCGTCAAAGTCCGGCCAGAGAACCGGCGTGAAATAGAATTCCGCGTAGGCCAGCTGAAAGAGCAGAAAGTTACTGAGCCGCTCCTCGCCGCTGGTTCGGATCAGCAGGTCCGGATCCGGCTGACCGGACGTCTCGAGATATCCGGAGAACAGCTCTTCGCTGATCTCTTCCGGAGTAATCTTCCCGGCCTTCACGTCCTGAGCTGCCCGCCTGGCTGCCTCGGCAATTTCAGCCCGGGAGCCATAGTTCAGAGCAATATTGACTGTAAGACCGGTATTATTGCGCGTCTTCTCCACCGCCCCGGCCAGCACGTCCTGCACCGGCTGCGGCAGCGCTGTCACATCTCCAATGGTACGGAAAATAACGTTGCGCGCGTGCATCTCTTCCAGTTCCTGATTCAGAAACTCAATCAGAAGCTTCATCAGGAACCCAACCTCCGCCTTCGGCCGCTTCCAGTTTTCGGTGGAGAACGCATACAGCGTCAGGTACCGGATCCCAAGGTCACTGCTCTGCCGGATGATCGTTTTGACCTTGTACATCCCGGCCGTGTGGCCGGCGCTGCGCGGCAGGAGACGCTTTTTAGCCCAGCGTCCGTTGCCGTCCATAATGACGGCCACATGACGAGGCAGCGCCTCTGGGCGGGGCGCAGCGACGTTCTTAGCCACGTTTTGCTCCTTCCGAGCCGCGGGGATAGTCGCAAAAACCGCTGAGCGTCACCTCAACGGTCCCATCTTGGAGCGTCCGCGCCCGCACCACGCGCTGCACGCAGTCGTCCGGCCGTTCCCGGAAACCAGAACAGCGCTCCAGGATCCAGGGCTCCCCGCCTGCCTCCAGAACCTGAACCGCCGCATCTTCCCGAAGACCCAGCAGACTGCTGACGTCCGTCATATTTCTGTAATCTCTTTTTCCTTTGCCTGGGAAATCTCATCGATCTTCTTGATCATCTTGTCTGTGAGATCCTGGACTTCCTTTTCCACGATATCGTAATCATCCTCTGTGATCGCGGAGACCTTCTTCTCTTTCTTGAGAACCTCGTTGGCCTCGCGGCGCGCTGAGCGGACGGCCACCTTGGCTTCCTCGGCACGTTTTTTGGCGATCTTTACCAGCTCCTTGCGCTTCTCACCGGTGATTTCCGGAAACGCCAGGCGGATCATTTTGCCGTCATTGGTCGGGTTGATCCCCAGGTCGCTCTTCTGGATGGCCTTCTCGACGGCTTTGAGCATGCTTGGGTCCCACAGGGAGATCGTCAAGAGCCGCGGCTCAGGAATCGCCACATTGCCTACCTGATTCACCGGCGTCATCTTGCCGTAGTAGTCCACCATGACAGTTTCCAGGAGCTGCGCATTGGCACGGCCGGCACGGATTGTCCCGAGCTCGCGCTTGAGGTTGGCGATGGTCTTGTCCATCTTCGCTTCTGCCGCCGTCAGGGCTTCATGTTCTATCTTCATGTGCGCTCGTTACCTCCGCGTTTTCTGAGTGGTGCCTGCCGAAACCGGCTTCTTCATTATATCCCCGGCTCAAAGAGGCCGGCAACTGCTCAGTGAATCAGCGTGCCGATTTTCTCGCCGGCCACGACCCGCACAATGCTGTCCGGTTCGTTGACGCCGAATACGTTGATTGGGATATGATTGTCCATGCAGAGTGTGATCGCTGTGTTGTCCATGACCGAGAGGCCCTTGTTCATGACGTCCATGTAGCTGATCTCATCAAACTTATGGGCGTCCGGGTTGAGCTTCGGGTCGCTGTCGTAGACCGCGTCCACATTCTTCGCGAGCATAATGAGGTCCACTTCCATCTCTGCTGCCCGCAACGCGGCGGCTGTGTCCGTGGAGAAGTAGGGATTGCCGGTGCCGCAGGCAAAGATGACGATCCGGCCTTTCTCGAGGTGTTTCATTGCCTTGCGGCGGATGTACGGCTCGGCGATCTGCCGCATCTCAATAGCCGTCTGCACGCGCGTCTGCATGCCCTTGGCCTCGAGGGCGTCCTGCATGGCAAGCGCGTTGATGACGGTCGCGAGCATGCCCATGTAGTCTGCTGTCGTGCGGTCCATGTGCGCCCCGACCCGCGCTCCGCGCCAGATGTTGCCTCCGCCGACGATAATGCCCACTTCCACGCCGGAGCGCTCGACGGTAATGAGCTGCGTGGCAATCTTGTCGATGATGTCGAAATCGAGCGGACGCTTGTCAGCGCTGCAGAGCGCCTCGCCGCTGACTTTCATGATCACACGTTTGTACGCTGGTTTCATGCCAACCCCCAAAAAAGAAAAGGAAACCCCGAGCCGGAATTCCCTCTTCTGAGTTTGTTATTTTCCCGCCTGTGCGGCGACTTCCTGGGCAAAATCGTCTTTGCGCTTTTCCAGGCCCTCGCCCATCTCATAGCGGACAAAGCGGCGGATCGAGACATCCTCGCCTGACTTCTTGGACTGATTGTTCACAAATTCCTGGATCGTAATATCCGGGTCCTTGACGAACGGCTGATCCACCAGACAGATCTCCTTTTTGAACTTCTTGATGCGTCCGTCGACCATCTTGCCGATGATATTCTCCGGCTTGCCCTCGTTCTGCGCCTGTACGGTCAGAATCTCGCGCTCTTTTTCGATCACGGCCGGATCAATGTCTTCCTCTCCGAGATACATCGGGTTCGTAGCCGCAATGTGCATAGCCAGATCGCGCACGAACTGCTTGAATTCCGGCGTAGAAGCGGCAGCATCCGAATCGCACTCAACTTCCACCATGACGCCGATTTTGCCGCCGCCGTGGATGTACGAATCGATGACCTGCGTCTTGCCGTCGTCCTCGGGACCGAAACGCGTGAAGCGGCGCACCGAGATTTTCTCGCCGATCTTGCCGACCTTCTCACTGACAAGCTCCTGCACTGTCATCTCCGAATTGCCGGCAAACGGCTGCTCGAGCAGGATCGTTTCCTTCGAAGCGCCCGGTCCGGCCTCTTCCTCGCTCACAAAAGCCGGTTCCTTCTCGGCCACGTGCCTTGCGATATCCTTCACGAATTCCTTGAATTCCGGTGTATTGGCCACGAAGTCCGTTTCGCAGTTCACTTCCACCAGCGCGCCGGTCTTGCCGTCTTCTGCAATATAGGACTCGACGACACCTTCAGCGGCAATGCGGCCCGCTTTCTTGGCGGCGGCCGCCAGACCCTTCTCGCGCAGCAGTTCCTGCGCCTTTTCCATGTCGCCGTCTGCTTCCTGCAAGGCTTTCTTGCAGTCCATCATGCCGGCACCGGTAATCTCCCTGAGCGTCTTTACATCAGCTGCTGAAATCAATGCTCACACCTCTTCTCAGTTGTCCTGGGACTCGGCCACTTCGAGAATGGCATCTTCCACAGCACCGGCTGCCGCCTCGGATTCCACGACAACCTCGGCTACCGTCGAGTTCTGGCTGAGGATCTCAGCCGCAATCTCCTCACGGATCGCTTCCTGGGCCTCTGCCTCTGCTGCCTCCGCGCTCAGCACTGCTTCTGCAGCTTCTTCGGCTTCCTCTTCCTGCTCGCCCTGACGGCCTTCCATCACAGCCTCGGCCATCTTCGAGGCAATGAGCTTCACAGCGCGGATCGCATCGTCATTGCCGGGGATCGGATAATCAATCTCGTCCGGATCGCAGTTCGTGTCCACGATCGCCACCACCGGAATGCCGAGCGTGCGGGCTTCAGCAACAGCAATATGCTCCTTCCGCGGATCGACCACGAACAGGGCGCCCGGCAGCTCGCGCATGTTGCGGATGCCGCCGAGGTTCTTCAGAAGCTTCTCCTTCTCGTGCATCAGGCGGATGACTTCCTTCTTCGGAAGCATGTCCATCTCACCGCTCTTTTCCATGTCCTCAATACGGTTGAGCCTCTGCACGCGGCTGCGGATTGTCTTGAAGTTCGTCAGCATGCCGCCGAGCCAGCGGTGTGCGACAAAATATTCACCGCAGCGCTTTGCTTCCGCCTCAATGGAATCCTGTGCCTGCTTCTTGGTGCCGACAAACAGGATCGGTTTGTTGGCCATGGCCATGTCACGCACGAAATTGTACGCCTTCTCGACCTCTTTGACCGTTTTCTGCAGATCAATAATGTAGATGCCGTTGCGCTCGGTGAAAATGAAGCGCTTCATCTTGGGATTCCAGCGGCGCGTCTGGTGTCCGAAGTGGACGCCCGCTTCCAAAAGCTGTTTCATGGAAATAACAGACATGACAAATAAACCTCCTCGTTTTCTCCTCCCGCTGTTTCCAAGACTGCGGCTATACTGCCCGTAGGCAGCACGAGAGCCGCTTCATCCGCAGCGGTGTGTCACTAAGGAAGAAATTATACCATTCATAAAGAAAACCGGCAACTTGCGACCGGTTTTTCTCTGTATTCAGCACATATTGCGGCCTTTGGAATCCCGCGGGCCGCTGCGTCTTCTCTCCGCTGGAAGGCGCGCCTTGCGCACTTCCGGCCGCAGAACCTCTCAGACGTCGTCTTCCTCTTCCTCTTCCATCGCCTGTTCATACAGATCCTGAAAGATTTCCCAGAGCTGATCAAGCTCCTCCTGGGATTCAATCGGCAGATAGACTTCTTCGCCGTCCTCGTCCTCTCCGATACGCATGATCAGCACATCGCCCTGATCAAACTCTCCGGTGGGCTCAGTCGGCGTGAACGCCAGGAAATAATCGCCGCCTACCTCAAAGGTCATGAGGAATTCAAACTCGTAGACTCCGCCGTCCTCGTCTACCATTTCCAGAATGTTATCTCTGTCAGCCATTGTCTTGCTCCTTCTGGGCCGCTGCCCAGCCCTGGGGACTGTCCATATACGCCTGCAGAATCAGGACAGCCGCCGTTTTGTCTATGACCTTCCTGCGTTTGCTGCGGCTCATGTCCGCTTCCAGCAGATAGCGCTCGGCCTGCATACTGGTCAAGCGCTCATCCCAGTATGTGAAGGGCAGCCCGGTCTTCTCCGCAAACTCCGTCATGAATTCCTGGACGTATTCGGCCTGCTCACCAAGCGTATTGTTCATATTGACCGGAAGACCGGCGACGATCAGCGAAACATCGTACTGCTCAGCGAGCGCCTGCAGGTGGGCAAAATCCGCCTCGCGATTTTTACATTTGTACGATTCAATGCCCTGCGCCGTCAGCATCATCGGATCCGAAACGGCAACCCCGATCCGGCTCTCGCCGATGTCCAGTCCCATCAGTCTTCCCATGGCGGTCAGATCTGGTTGATGTAAAAGCTGACGAGCTCTTCAAGAAGCTCATCACGGTCGACGCTGGCAATCAGCGAGCGTGCGTTCTTGTAGCCGGTAATATAGGTGGGATCGCCGGAAACGATGTAGCCGATCAACTGGTTGACCGGATCGTAACCTTTTTCCCGCATTGCTTCACTGACGATGCGGATGATGCCGCGCACCGGGTTTTCAAGCTCCTTGTCAAAGGAGAACTGCATCGTCTTATCCAAGTCGGCCATACGCCACCTCCAGTGTGTTCGGTGCTTAGTGTATTACAAAGCGGATCTCAATTGTACTTCTTTATGACGCATGATATCGCTTTGCGTTCCCTACCGCCGGCGGTGCCGCTCTATAAGAGCTTCAAGCGCTTCGATAAGTTCCGCGATCTCCCTGTCCCCTGTTTCCCGGCCCATACTGATGCGCAGCGCACGCGCAGCGTCGTCCGGCGCAATGCCCATCGCCGTAAGGACGTGACTTGGCCGTGAAGCGCCCATAGAGCATGCCGCGCCTGCTCCGCACTCAATGCCGCGGGCATCGAGGAAGACAAGCGCCGACTCCGACCGGATTCCCGGCAGCAGAATGCTGACAATCGAAGGCAGGCCGCCTTCCGCACCATTGATGCGGACGCCAGGCAGTGCGAGCAGCCTTTCCGTGAGCACGCCGCGCAGCCTTTTCAGCCTGGCCGTCTCCTGCTGAATCTCCCGGCAGGCAAGCATCAGCGCTTCGGCAAGACCGACAGCAGACGCCACATCTTCCGTTCCGGGGCGCCGGCCGCGCTCCTGCCGCCCGCCATACAGCAGGTTCGGCAGTCTCAGACCTTCCCGGACAAACAGAAAACCGCAGCCGCGAGGACCGCCGAATTTGTGTCCGCTCGCAGACAGGAGAGAAATGCCCTGTGCGTGCACGTCTATAGGCACCTTTCCGGCCGCTGCGACCGCATCTGTGTGGAGCGGCACGCCGTGTTCATCAGCCATTGCCGCAATCTCGGCCACCGGAGACAGCGTTCCGACTTCATTGTTTGCATAAATCACGGACAGAAGCGACGGTCTCTGCCTGAGTGCCTCTTCTATCTGGCCAAGATCCGGACTGCCATCCGGCTGAACATCCACATAGGTCACAGGGACTCCCTGCGTCTCCAAATGACTACAGACGTCCATTACCGCATGATGCTCTGCTTTGGTCGTGACGATTCCCGAGCCCGGTCCGTGCCCCTGCAGAGCCCAGTTGTTGCTTTCCGTGCCCCCGGATGTAAAGCAGATCTCCGAAGCTGCGGCGCCAATGCAGGTGGCCACCTTGCCCCGCGCCTCTTCAAGGGCAGCGCGGGCGGCCCGGGCAGAGCTGTACATAGCTGACGGATTGCCGCAGTTCTGCCACAGATAGGGCAGCATGGCGCCAAAGACTTCCGGCCGCAGCGGCGTAGTCGCCGCATGATCCAGATACGCTCCCATAGCAGGCGATACCTATGAAAGCGCCAGAAACGCACCCATAGCCCCCGTGACGCCCCGGTCGCGTCGGTGCGAATAGAAAAGGTCATCCCGGCAGAACGTGCATTCCTCTGCGACTGTTACCTGCTCCGGAGCAAGACCAGCGTCCTGCAGCTGCAAAAGCAGCGCCCGCTCAAGGCTCACATGATCCTTCTCGCCCGGCATACTCACGACAGTTTCTTCGCCAAATTCCTCGCGGAAAACCCCGCTCACGTCCTCGCCCACCTCAAAGCAGCAGCTGCGGATGTGCGGACCGATGCCGACCACGATATCTTCCAGGCGGCTTCCTTCCTTAAACAGTTTTTCCACGAGCTTCTGCGGCAACCGTTTCACGGTGCCCTTCCAGCCCGCATGGCAGACGGCTCCCCGGCCGCCCTTTCTGTCTACGACAAAGACCGGAACGCAGTCCGCGTGCAGCGTGACAGCTGTAATGTCCGGTCCGTCTACATACAGGCCGTCGCACTTGGGCAGATCCGTCGGTTTTGTGAAACCCTTGCCAGCATCCTCAGCACTGACCGCAGCAATACCGTCTCCATGCTCGTAATTCACCAGGACCATGGAGGCGGGATCGAGACCAAGCGCCGTGACCGCACGCCGGAAATTTTCTGCCTTGTTTTCCGGACTCGCCTCCCGCGTTAGACTGAGATTGAGAGACGCATATGGCCCTTCGCTGACACCGCCATGACGGGTCATAAAGCCGTGCACAAAGCACCCGCACTCGTCAATCGTCGGTACGCTGAGATACACAACTTCCCCTTCATCGTGACGCGCGAAGCCGCGCTGCACTCTTTTCTCGAACTCCGAAATCTCCATTCTGCCCTCTGCATCTATTCTTGCGACGCGAGCTGCAGACAACTTGACTTTTAATCAAGGTATCTTCGCCGTGCGTCGGGTCCAACCGTCCACTTCTTCCGCTGCTGCTGTCTGATTCTCTGCATCAAGCTTGCCTCCATAGAGCAGCCTACAGGGTCGGCAATTCTGCTCCACAACTGCACACAGAATCAGCCCGCAGACGAATGCGTCTCCAGCTTCCTCAGTCTGCTCTCAATTTCTGCCAGCACCTGGCTCACGAATTCGTCGGCCAGTCTGAGACATTCAGACGCCGTCTCATAGGTCCATGCAATTGTGAATTCGTAGTCGGCATCCTCCCGGGCGTCCTGCATATCCTTGCACAGCTGTGCAAACCAAGACGGAAAGACGTTCGCCTTGCGGACAGCCAAACCTTCCCAGTTTGTGGACGTGATGGGCTGCACATACAGCTTATTGAAAGTTTCGATCACGCTGCTGTGATCTCTAAACCGCCGGCCATCCAAAGCGAGCAGCGTGGTAGCCGCTGCAAACATTGCTTAATACGCTTCGCGCACAGACAAACCCCACTCTGCCATGCTGCCGCGTTCAAGAGCATCAAAGGCGAGTGCCAGTCGCTCGCGGCTTGATGCGGCACGAGCTTTCACGTAGGCCACATCAATCACACAACAAGTCCATCCCGCCCGATGTCTATCCCTTCTGCCCGAACGTTCATGTACAAGGGATTTAACCTGTCTTCTGCATACGGCGTGCGGTTCGTCCTGATGACGCTGATAAGCACATCATTTTCGAGGCCGTATTCGTAACTGATGTCCAGCAGAATGTCATGCACCTCGCCAGTCCATCCGTCCACACCATCCTCCAAAATGACAAACAGATCTATATCGCTTTCCTCCCAACAGTCTCCGCGCGCATAGCTGCCGAACAGCTTCATACCCACAAGTCTGCTGCCAAGTGCGTCGGAGATCTCTCTATACACAGCTCCAAGGACTTCATTCAGTTTTCCTGGATTCTTGTAGACTGTTGGGTTTAGTTTTTCTATCTGCATGCGCTTACCATTCATTGCCTGCAGCAGCCTCACTCATTATTGGAGTTTTGCATTGAGCCCGCAAACCTGCCGACAACTTCGCCGTCCTCCTTATGGGCCCATACGGCATCAAGATGAGGATGCCTGCCTCTGGCAAGACTCTTCTCGAAAGTGTCAGGCGGCTGGATACTCAGCGCAGGACATCTTCTTCTATACAAAACGAACCAGGTGTGGTTTCGCAACCAGCCTGCACATGAAGAAAGCTGCTGCACAGTCAGCAAAACCATGCAGCAGCGCTTCTTCGCTTAATCTGCCGATGAATCGCCTGAAGCTTACAGAACCAGCTAGCTTCTATGAATGGCGAAAGACGTCCCGGATGGAATTGTAATGCTGTTGCCGAGTACAGCTTTGTACGTTTCTGTCGCGTCACACTTGAAGTAACACATCACATAGTCATCCTCAAGCAGATTCTCCTCGTCCGCCGACCGTATCGCCGTTATATACCAAATTTTATCATAGCCGCCGCCTTCTGCGATCCGGTATGTGGAGAATTTGCTGTTTAGCACTTCTGAGTTCATAGCCTGCATGATCTTGCCAGATATCACAAAATCGCGTCCAGTGCATTCGTTTGGATTGCGCATCACGTCACGGTACACCGGGGTGACCGCTGCCGCTTTGCGCGCCTCCAGCTCAGCTGCTGCATCTTCCGCTTCCTTGGCAGCTTTGAGCGTCTCATCGTCAGGCAACGTTTCTCGACTGACTGTTCCAGCTCCAACCTCACTGCCATCTATACTGACGAGCCGTGACATCTGCCAAATCAACGTGGCTTCCTGTGCCCACAGAACCGAGGCTGCCCGAGTCGAAGGCAAATCTTGATGCCCGTCAGTATAATATCTGGCCATCTTCTTCCGGCGGTTCCGTCAGCTGTGAAGAGCGACGCAGCGCCGCCACAATCCTGGCACAGTTTTGCCACGATTTCTACCCAGATTGTGGCAAAGTTAGGCGCATTGTCAAAAAAAGATTAAGCCCGCAACCTGCATGGTTACGGGCTTATTGTTTGGTGGACCACCAGGGACTCGAACCCTGGACACCCTGATTAAGAGTCAGGTGCTCTAGCCAACTGAGCTAGTGGTCCATATGGAGCGGGTGATGGGAATCGAACCCACGTAGCCAGCTTGGAAGGCTGGAACTCTACCATTGAGTTACACCCGCATTAACATTAAGCGGTGCCTTTCCTGCTTACGCAGGGTCTATTCCTGCAGCAGAACTGTCCTCAGCCTGCGCTAAGTCCCACTCTAATGCAGTTATGGAGCGGGTGATGGGAATCGAACCCACGTAACTGGCTTGGGAAGCCAGCGCTCTACCATTGAGCTACACCCGCATGCATAAGAAGAGGCCGGTCCGGTCAATTGACCGGACCATCTTCTCTGTCATGGAGCGGAAGACGAGATTCGAACTCGCGACATTCGCCTTGGCAAGGCGACGCTCTACCACTGAGCCACTCCCGCGTATGCATGTTTGGTGCGGGCGAAAGGACTTGAACCTTCACACCGAAGTACTAGATCCTAAGTCTAGCGCGTCTACCATTCCGCCACGCCCGCCCGGTTCGTGCGACATGAATTATTATACGGAGCGGTTCCGAGGCTGTCAAGCAGTTTGTGGAAGACGGCCGAGTCAAGATACCGTGGAGTGATCTAGCCATTCCAAGATAGCGCAATTGATTGTGCCGTCGTAAAGCCGACACCCATAGATCGCGTCCCTCATGTGGACCAAGCCGATCGTGTTGGAGGCCTGGAACGAGCGGAGCCGGTATGTCAAGCATTATTTGCCTTGCGATCCCACTGTATCTTTACTCCGTCGTGGAAGACAAATCGGGGCTCTCGCAGAGCAAAATATGCTTTACCGAATTTGTTTGCTTGATTTGCGCGACCGCTGATTCTCGATACCATGAGCAGCGGGAACATCCACACGCGCTCTGCTTAACGCTGCCCCCGCTCTCTGGTTCGGCCCCGAGAGAGCTGCCAGCTCCAGCCGCTTAGCGCTGATCTTCCGCTGCGACCGGCCCTCCGCTCTCTGGTCAGCTTTGCAGCCTAAATTCCGGGCCAAAATTATACACAGGGCGGAAAAATGATCCCGAATACCGACAGGGCGGAAAAATGATCCCGAATACCGCCAGAAGTTCCCGCTGTGTCTTGGTCAGTGCGGTATATAAGGCCTTGCGTTTTCCTGGTAGCGTAATAACTCGAATAGAGTCGAGAGATTTCGTCGCTTCTCTGGTAGTTTTGCCTGGCATCCACTTGGCTTCCAGGAGAGCCGACCGGAAATAGGTCTGAAGAATGAGCGCAATGAACTGCACAAAGATTCGGCCGCTGGCGCGAGTATCTGTGTGGACTCGGAGACGCTTCATGTCCATCTCGTTTTTCAAATCGTCAAAAGCTTTCTCCACACGGTCTCTGATACGGTACACCGTAAGAGTCTCTGCGGCACTTTTCAGATCATTGGTGCCAAGACAGAACCAGCCGGCACGATTTTGCTCGAATTCCTCAATGGCTTTATCGTTGTAGCTGACCCGTCGGCCACGTTTAGGCGTTTCCTTTACGGAGAAGTACCGGGCGTATCCAGATATAGCGCCCAGATCTGCCGCCCCCGACTCCAGCTCTGAACGATAATGCTGCAGACGCATGCGGAATGATCGAAGCGTGTCTTCTGCTTCAGCGGAGTTAAAGTAAATATGCAGATAGAATCTGTGGCCGTTCCACTTCTGGGACTCGGTTGCTGCATAGACCTGATCGTTTCCGACTGTCAGCAGATTACGCACATTGCGGATGGTATTCCGGTGCGTTTCCACTGCCTCACAGGCTCGGTTCACAGAAAAGGGTACTCCGATAACAAATCGACTATGTGTATCATAGAATTTATCTATATTGTCTGCTGAGTAGAATCCCTTGTGTGAATCCGCCGGAGCTGCAGAAGTCCGAACGCATCTACTGTGTCGCGCAGAGAGACGACGTCAGTCAGACTGCCAGGCAGAACACGATAGAAAATCGGACAGCCGCTGTTGGCCCCCCAGCACCATCAGCAGATTGACCTGCGGCAAATCCTTCTCCTTGTCGCGGTTATAGCCAAACTCTACCATGTTGCGTGCCCTGCTGTAGGAAGAAATTGAAGTGACGTCCATCGCATAGTACGTGTCCTGGATGCAGACTGCGTTCCAGGCTCGGAAGAATTCAAGCTGTCTGCCGGCATCAATCCGATCGAGCAGCTCACTTACAGCCTGGCTTGTAAGTACCCGCCCATATGGACTGGTATGATCAGCAGTCCAGTAAGCCACATAGGAGAGCGCTCTGCCACTGCAGACAAGAAAATACGCACACGTCAGAATTGCTGCCCAGTCCTCAGGGAAGACAGACTGCAGAGACTCCAATAGTCCTAGCTGCCTGGCACAATGATCAAGTACAAGCGTGTTGCCGCAGCTCATGTCTGTACACCCCTCGTAGTCAGCCTGTTGGCCTCGCTGTCTTGTTGCATCGCCCTTTTTCCGGTTGGGTACGATCTCCCCTGTCTCCGGATCCTCATGCCCGATGCAGGTACGGATGTGTTTCGTTTTCTTTTCTTCTTTGTCCCAGTAGGAGCGGTTCTCGTATACGTAAACTCGACCATTACGAGCTTTGCATCGAACATAAGATGCCATCGATTCCACCTGTGTATAAATATAGTCTACTTTAATCGAAATTATACACATGAAATCAATGATTCAACAAGAACATTTTGCCTAAACTCAGCTAAAAAATCGGGGGTACCTGTGTATAAATCCAGCCGGAGTTTAGGTTTTCCTTCAGCTGGATACTGTCACCCAGGGAAGTGGTGCGAATGCGTCCATCGAGGCTGCTTGCCACGGCCCTGGAGATATAGATCGTCCCGGCTGGTGCATTGGCCTCGAGCCTGGCCGCCGTATTGACCGCGTCGCCGATGGCGGTATAGTCCATGCGCCGCGGCGAGCCAATGTTGCCGCTGGCTGCGTTCCCCACATGCACCCCGATACCAAAAGAAACGGAGTGCCCGAAACGCTCTACCAGATCAGCCGCCAGTGCTTTAGAGCCCTGGGCCATATCCATCGCGGCCTGCACGGCACGCATGATGTAGTCTTCTGGGCACGAACGCGCCCCAGAGCTGCGGGGCATTGCTGATCTCCTGCTTCGAATTTCCCCAGAGAATAGAGCGCGGAAAAAAGCAGCTACCTAAGACAAAAGTCACAGATAACTGCCTTTAAGTACCTACGCAAGTATTTATACTAGTCTCTACTCATTAGCGATTTTGTGCAGAAAAACTCTCAACTCATCTACCCAAGCTTCATCTGGAAGATCGGGATTACGCAAGCGCTGATATTCTGTTTTGTGTGTCGAAGGCCATGTCTCAAAGAATTTATCACAGTCGTGCACAAAGTTACGAAATTGACTAGAGGTCTTCTTAAGGACTACATCTTCTTGCTCGTTTTCTTCAAAGTTTAAATTTGCAATTTTTATGGAATTTAATGCTTCGTCTATGTCCTCTATTTGCTCCATTAGGTTTTTAAGATATTGTTCTTTATTCATTTTCGTCTCCTATATAGTGCTTGCGCAGGCGAGTATCTTATATCATACCCTGAAAGCTGTCGGCTGTAAACGATACAGTTCAGCTATGCCTGAGGGCATAGTTGTCCCTTGGACAAAAAGACGTCTTTTGGACTCTGAACAATCCTTCGAATTGTTTGCAGGATCGGCATGCCGCCTCGTTTGCAAGACCCAACTATGCTCATAACGTTGCAGATTATGTCGAGGCCCTTTGTCCTGCGGAATCCACCGCAGGACTTATTCTTGCCCTTTACACCCTGCAGATCCCGTTCACTCATGTTGTTGTCGAATGCAACAGCCGGGTCGGTCATAAACAGCAGATGCGCAGCGTCATACTTTTGCATGCAGACGCTTGAGCAAGGCACGCTCCTGATTAGCTGCGTACAAAAACTTCGTCTGTTTGTTCTGCCTGAGACCAAGTTTAATGATCGGGTGGTACCGCTTCTCGTAATCAGTCCTCTTCGCTGCATCCGGTATCATGCCGCCCGCCGCTTTTTCCTCGTCATGAATTTCCAAAAGCAGTTCTGTCATCCCAAAAGTTGGATAAAGGACACTTAAAACGACCGCATGGTAAGTATTTTTTGCTTAACTGACGTACTGGAGGTCTTGATTTCTATTGTGTGTCTATTATATTATGGACACACAATATAATCGGAGATTTACCATGCCGTCCAAGCCGTCCGGAGAAATCAAAACGTATACCGTAGAAAAGAAGCTGAGCAACGGAGACGTCTACGTCTACGAGCGGCAGGTCCAGTATGATCCGCTCACAAAGCGCAACCAGCAGATCGGCTCGAAACTGCTTGGCAAAAAAGTACAGGGCCAGGGTGAGATTGTTCCGACCAGACCGAAGCGCAGATCAGGTTCCACCAGCTCAGTAACGGCCAAAAGGCGTCGATTGGGCATGATGGAGATCCTGGATCACGTCGGGAAAGCTTCAGGAATCGACGCACTGCTGTACGCGAACACTGACAGAGGGACGGCTCAGAAGATCATTTCACTGGCCCAATACCTTGTCGCGACTGAGGGGAGACCGCTGCCATCGGTCGTTACATTTCAGTACACGCATCCACTGCCCTATGAAGAGGGACTGTCAGAAGACATCTACCACGATCTGTTTGCTCAGGTCGGTCGGGATGCCTCGCTGGAA
>JAAUYQ010000086.1 GCA_014805015.1 Clostridia bacterium
CCTATTCCGATCTGGACAGAACTGTTGTTGTTTTTCTAACACAGCAGGATCTGAAGGATATGGGCAAACTCGTTTACCGGTACCGGACAGTACTCGAGGGAGACCCCAAAGATGTCATGCCGAAGGCAACAGAATATCTGTTTGTGAATGAAAAGGATCCAGACCGATCTACAGCTTTGGGCAGGATCATTGCAGACATTCAGGAGCCGGACCCAGACTTGATCCAGACAGAGGCGCTGCGGCGGCGGATGAAGATGTTAAAGAGCTCGGCCGATGGGAGGAAGAAGATGGAAGATTTGATGGAAAGATACGCGAGCCAGGTAAAGCTGGGATTGCTGTATGAAATGGTGCACGACCACGATATTACCTTAGCAAAGGCTGCGAAACGCGCTGACATGTCCGAGGATGCATTCCAGGCGGCAATGCAGGAATATGAGGCTTCACAGAAGAGCTGATCTTGGCACTGGCAGCGGTTCGATGTGATACTCAAGGTGTGTCAGCAAGAGCTCGACGAGATCCAGAATCTTGCTGGTCCATCGGCCGTTCCACCTTGCCTGATGAGACAGATGCGCGCCAGTATGTCGCTCGGCCTCATCGCCTTCACTTTTGTATTTGAGTCCACTAGGCAGTGAACTGCATTCCTGGGCGATGAAGGATCGGCACCAAACAGAATGTCTTTTTGTGAATGGAAAGAACCCAGACCGGTCGACGTCCCTGGGCAGGATCATTGCAGACATTCAGGAACCTGATCCAGACCTGATCCAGACAGAGGCGCTGCGGCGGCGGATGAAGATGCTCAAGAATTCAGACAAGGGGAGAAAGAAGATAGATGGAAGAATATGTAAACCAGGCAACCCTGCGGTTGCTGTTTCGACAGGTTAAGGACGACGACATTACTTTGACGAAAGCTGCAAGATACGCTGACATGTCCGAGGATGCATTCCAGGCGGCAATGCCGGCATATGAAGCTTCACAGAAGAGCTGATCGTGGAACAGGCAGCGTTCGCTGCGATAACCAAGGTGAGGTCCGCGAGATCTCGATGATGGACTGTGTGCCTTTGGTGAAGGAACACGAATCGTCCTCCCATCTGTGGTCCATGCGGGTCAGACATGCAATCGGCTCTGCATTTCGCCGAAATGCAGAGCCGACCCTTTCTTCAGCTAAAGGCTTGTACTGCTGCAAAGGCAGAGGATGCGGATGCGCTGACGTTCTGCGTCAGCGTTCTACGACGCAGGGACGTCCTGTGCAGCATCAACTGCAGCTGCTGCCAGAGGATCGTCATGCGGTCTCGAAACACTTGGTTCGGAGATGTCTGCCGCATGCCGCGCATCAGGGCCCTTCTTGCGGTCCTCGTCTTTCCAGAGCGACTTGTACTCCTTGTCATTCTCGGCCATCTGTGCCGCCAGTTTCGCTGTCTGATACATGCCTGGACTCGCTTCCATCAGCTTTTTCTGATCAGCGACAGGAACTTTTGCTCCCGAGGCAATGCGGCGGAACACTTCCATGAGCTTCCCCGAATCTTCTATCGATTTTCGCTGACGTTTGGCCGCTGCCGGATCATACTCTAAACCGCGCAGGGAGGCGACGCTCCTGCGGTCGGCGGACGCATCTTTGCCCTGTTGCTCGGGTGCTGACGCCTGGCTGGACAGTTCGACCGTGTCGCCGTCCTCGCCCGTCCATACGTTCGCAGCGGCAGCATATACTGAGCCTGCAGGCCTCGCTGTCTGAGGCGTTCGCTGCTGCTGTACCTGACGCGGGGTCAGGGAATAAGAGTTCCAGATCTGCCCAGCTGA
Source organism: Clostridia bacterium (assembly GCA_014805015.1). GTDB lineage: Bacteria > Bacillota > Clostridia > Christensenellales > Christensenellaceae > JAAUYQ01. The sequence goes on from JAAUYQ010000086.1 coordinate 1,795, forward strand.
AATGTTAAGCATGATGTTCTCCTCGATGGGTAGCGTCAGAGGCTGCACCTGGCAATTTGCCCATATCCTTGCCAGATCCTGAAGTGATGCAGGCTCCTGACTGTGTGACGCTTCCAGCGGGAACAGACGGTGTCAAAGGTAATGCCGCCCCCTGATCACCTCGGTTCTCCGGGCGTTTGGGGATGCAGCCACTGGTGCCGGCATTTTGGGTCCGCTTCCGGGCTCGTGCCCAGCAGCGCGCGAATATTGTTCGGGCTGCTGCGCAGGGACCCAGCCCAGGCAGCTCACTTTTTGTCCTGAGCTGTCACCGCTTCAGCGAAGTCGCGGAAGTAGTAGGCGTCCGGGTGAACGTCCGGCGCTGCCAGCGTAAAAAAGCAGCTTGGGATTTCGCCCCGTGCCTGATTCTTCTTTACGCAGGGTGTGCACCCATATTCGTGATTCGTCGGATGGAGCGGACAGGCATGATCTGTGCACGTACACTCCAGCTTCGGTTTATCCATCTCTATGTGCCTTCCCCCGCAGAACTATGCGTCTTCTTCCGGACTTTCCAGCAGTTCTTCACGGCTGACCTGCTGCAGGGTTGTTTCTCCTTGCGCGCTCGGCGTAGCCACACAGATCACATGTCCAGGAAGCTCGAACCAGCTGAGATACCAGTCAGCGCCGTTCGCATCCTGGGCCGCTGCGTCCCGGGGAAAGACCCGCACAGTCTCGGGCGGCATATGGAAGCCTTCACCGCTCGCCTTCATGACTGATTCTTTGGCGGTCCACAGTCTGTAAAAGCCGTTAAGCGGGTCAATCTGGCGCGCCAGCCAGTCCCGCTCCGGTCCTGCGAAGCAGCGTTCGGCAACTTTTTCCTGCCAGGGCCGCAGGCGCTCGATATCCACGCCGACGTCACCGCCGGCCACAGCCAGCACGACGTAGTCTCCTGCGTGCGACAGATTGAAAAAAGGTCCGTCCCGGAAGAACGGTTTCCCATATTGTCCACGCAGAGGTTCCTTGGGGCTGACAAACCGGCGCAGAAGCAGTCCTGCCACCAGGGAGCGGACCTTATCGTCTTCCTGTTTGAAGCCGCGGATCCGCTCACGGCGCTCCGGCGTCAGAAGCTCACGCCCGGGCATGTCGGCAAAATCCGCAGCCTTCGCGTAGTAGATCACGACACCCGGGCGCGTCCCTAACTGATCAAAGATGCCTTCCTGCGGCAGCGGCAGCTCGAGCTCCACGCTCAGGATTTCCAGCGTGCCCGTTCCGATAACGTCCGTTTCGAAATCTATTGTGCCAGCATCCCTTAGGCGTCCGAATCGTCGATCACGCAAAATGCAGAACCTTCGCAAAGCCGGTCATTTCAAAGACGTTCATGACCTCGGGCATCACGTTCAGCACAGTCATATTGGCATTCTGCGCGCTGCACTGCTTAAACAGGGAGAGAAGGGAACGCAGACCCGCGCTTGACACATAATCCACGTCTTCGAGGTCCACGTCCACTTCCTTCATGCCTGGCAGCAGCTCTGTTACCTGCTCTTCGAAATCTGCTGCCGTATTGGTATCGATTCTGCCGTCCGGCTGTACGGTCAGACGACTGCCGTCGATTGTATGTCCAACGTACATGATACGTCCTTTCTGTGTGCCGCTGGGGCGGGCGTTTCGTGCCGGCCGCGGATGCCGCAGCCCTAGCCGCGGTGTTTGGTCATGGTGAGAATATTGCGGTTGCCGTCGCGGCGGTAGTCCAGCGTATTCACCAGATTCTTTACCATAAAGATGCCGAGACCGCCCGGGGTGCGTTCGTGTCCGGATGCTTCGACGTCCGGATCCGGAATGGTGAGCGGATTGTATTCTTTCCCTTCATCTATAAAGACGATGCGGGCGCCGTCCTCATCCACGGTGATGTCCACCTCGGCGGACTCCACTTCAGCATAATTGCATATATTGACAAAGACCTCTTCGGCGGCCAGTGCTGCCTGCAGGATGGAGTCTGCGTCGAAATGTCCGGCGGCCATGGCCATCTCCAGGACATCCTGTATGGTTTCGAGCTCCTCGCGGGAGGTCTCTACGGTCAGTGTCTGTTGAATGATATCACTCATTGCAAGCCTCCAGGCCCGCGCCTTGCAGGTGCGGGCAGTCTGTGTGCCACCAAAGCATCGAGCAGCGCATCGATAATCGCTGCTGCCGGCGGAGTCTGCCGCGCGAGTGCGTGCAGAACAAGCGCCGTCCAACTGTCTTATTATACAATATACGGCTTTGTGTTGCGATGACTCTGCAGAATGGCGGCTGTGATCTGAGAGGCGCCGCGAAAATGAGAAGAATCTCGCGCCGGCTCGGTATGTCGCCGGCCGCGCAGCTCGGCTGCCGCTGTCAGCTGGAAGAACGAGAAGCAGGCCGGTGCTTAGACCTGGTCTCGTGTTCCATCGGCTCGGCCAGGCGGCCTGCCTCGGTGCCGGGCTGCAGCGGCGGCAGCGGCGGCTTTCCCATGAGCATTCTGGGTATTGTGCAATCATCCCGAATTCGGTACATTGTCGGTTGAATGCGTCACGGAAAGATCAGCGAAAAGCACAGAATGGTCAGGCTCATTCCGGAAGCAGACAAATCAGCATGTGCAGCGGACCCATCGTGTAGATATTGTGAGCGTGCTGCATTTCGGCCCCTGAGCAGCAGAACAGTGCAGATTTCCGGAATGACACGGGATGACAAAGATAGCAGCCGGCAGTGCAGTTCTGAGCAGATTTCCACACGCACAGACTTGCAGCGCGGCGGCAGGTTCCTGGGACCCGGTTGGGACTGCCTGCTGCTGAGCCTACAGCATGGTTCTTTTTTTCCCATTCCCAAAGGAGGAACAGATGCACACGAACTATTTCAATCTCACCGATCAGGTTGCGATCGTTACCGGTGCCAGCGGCGGTCTTGGCGTACAGATGGCTAAGGCACTTGCCAACCAGGGCGCGAAAATTGTGGTTATGGCCCGCCGGCAGGAAAAGATTGACGAGGTTGCTGCGGAGATCGCCAAAGATTACGGTGTGGAAACGCTTGCGATCCGCTGCGACATTACGGATACGGAAAACGTGGATGCGGCAGTAAAGCAGGTCCTCGATGCGTATGGACGCATTGATATTCTGGTCAACAATGCTGGTACCGGGGCTGTGGCGCCGGCAGAGGACATCACTGACGAGCAGTTCGCCAATGAAATGCAGATCGACCTGTTCGGCACCTTCAAGGTCGCCCGTGCCTGCGCCAAGCAGGCGATGATTCCGGCAAAATATGGCCGCGTTATCAACATCGCCTCGATGTACGGTCTTGTCGGCAACAAGGTCGCAGGGTCGGCACCGTATCACGCGGCCAAGGGCGGCGTTGTGAACCTTACCCGGGCGCTGGCGGCTGAGTGGGGCAAATACGGAATCACGGTCAATTCGATCTGCCCCGGTTATTTCTACACGCCGCTCACCCAGGAAACTCTGGATTCAGATTTCTTCCAGCAGAATGCCCGCACGATGATTCCCGAAGAGCGCTATGGACGGGAAGGAGAGCTCGATACCGCTGTGATCTTCCTCGCTTCCCCAGATTCGGCTTATGTGACAGGCATTCAGCTGCCGGTTGACGGCGGGTATACCTGCATGTAATGCATCGTTGCCGTGTTCGGAGTCAAAGCAGAGGGCGAGTCTTTGGACTCGCTTTCTTTGTCTCTGGAGCTCATGTTAAGCGAGGAGCTGCAAGGGATTTCCGGCTTTTTGGCGGGTCCCATAACGTGCCGATCCCTCACGGCATACCAGAGAGGCTCCGACCGCAGATGCGCGGCCTATCTGCTCCAGTGTATTTGCTGATCGATGCAGCGCGATCGAGGGGTTCTGCGACGCACCGCATTTTCTTTGTGCTAAACCCAGGCAAAGCTTTCACGCGCAGAGAAGATCAAGGCATGAGTACAGAAATCGTTTCCTGTTCAGCCGGCAGGCGACGTGAAGGCAGCTGATGCAGTATAATCAACGTCAAATGGGCAACGGAGAGGGGGACGAGAGTGTTCGGTCTGGACAGCGTTGCAGAATCCGGAATAGAGCTGATCATAGCAGCAGCAGATCCTATTCTGCTGTCGGCTCTGTTTGCCTGGATGCTCAAGAAAACCCGCTTCGGTACCATGAGACCGGTCCTGCAGCAGCTGATCATGGGCCTTGCTTTCGGGGCTGCGGCTGTCGTCGCCACTGAACTCAGCATACCAATTGGCGGAGCTTCAATTAACGTGCGTGACGCGGCACCGCTGGCGGCCGGCATGCTCTTTGGCGCTCCCTCCGGGATCATTGCCGGCATCATCGGGGGCGTGGAACGCTGGTACGCGGCCGGCTGGGGAGCCGGTATGTTTACGCGGGAAGCCTGCGCGAGCGCAGCCATTTTTGCCGGCATTATTGGCGGCGTGCTGCACCACTGGTTCTTCACCCGTCAGCGCCCTGCCTGGTGGTACGCAGTCAGTGCGGCCCTGTGCGTTGAAGTGCTTCATATGCTGCTCATTTTCCTGACCAACATGCGGGAGCTGGAGACCGCCTTTTCTGTCGTCGAGACCTGCACGGTACCCATGATTGCCTCGAACTGCGTTTCCGTGCTCGGCTGCTCCGTGGTCGTCAGGAGTATTGATGGCCAGTCCCGTAAGTCCAGGCTCCAGAAGCTGGAATATGTCCTGCAGCGGTCACTGTTTTTCAGCGTGCTCGTCGCCATGATCGTGAGCGGCCTGTTTGTCTGGGTGCTGGAGGAAAGCCTGATCGTCGAGAAGACGCGCTCGCTTCTGGAAGTGCACCTCGAAGATGTGCCCCGCGGCGTGCATTCGATGCTTGACTCTGTGCTGGTCGGATACACGGATTTTCTGGCGGATTCGATGATGGAGAGAGAAAACGGCCATATCAGCGGCCTGCCGACGGTGGTGCGCGACACGGTCGCGGAAGCCTACGTGATTGATCCTGAGAGCGGCGATGTCCTCTTCAGCGCGGACGAGACGCTGCAGGGCGGGAAACTGCCTGTCGACTGGCGCGAGGCGTTTGATTATTCGCCGGGTACCGGCGGCTACTCCACCGTGTACGGACCTTCGTTTGCGACCGATGATCCGGTCAAGTATGCCATGATTTTCCTGAACGACGGGCACGCCCTGATTATTGGCTTCCGGGCAGACTTTGTGCGCCAGGAACTGCGGCGGCAGATTGAGTTCGTGGCGGCAGACCGGCATGTCGGCGAGACAGGCTACATTATTATGGTCGGCGAGGACGGGCACCTGGACAGTTCCAACGGGGATATGACCGGTTCACTCGAGTCGCTCGGCTTTTCGCTGAGCGGACCGCCGAATACGATTCTGATGAATTCGAACGGCCCGGAACCGACATACTACATGTACGACCGCATGGACAACCGGTCGGGCAGCTCCTACATCGTGATTGCCGCCGTGCCGGTGGCGGAGGCTTCCTTTGTCAGCAACCTAGCCATGTACGTCACGATTTTCCTCGAGATTCTGGTTTTCGCCGTCCTGTTCATGGAACTTTCGGCCCTGGTGCGCCGGGAGATGGTGCGCAAGCTCGACGCAGTCAACCTGTCGCTCGCTGTGCTGACAGAAGGAAACCTCGATGAAGTGGTCAATGTGCGCTCTACCGAGGAGTTCGCGCAGCTTTCGGACGGTATCAACGCCACCGTGGACACGCTGAAGCGGTACAGTGCCCAGATTCAGGAGCGGCACGACCGGGAATTGGAGTTTGCCCGTACCATCCAGCGGGCCTCACTGCCGAGCGTGTTCCCGCCGTTTCCGTCCCGCGTGGATTTTGAGATCTATGCCTCAATGGACGCAGCCAAAGTGGTCGGCGGCGATTTCTACGACTTCTATCTGCTCAATGACCGTACGCTGGCCTTCCTCATTGCGGACGTGTCCGGCAAGGGCGTTCCGGCCGCGATGTTCATGATGCGGGCCAAGACGAAGATCAAGGATCTGATCGAAACTGGGATGGATGTCGCAGACGTGTTTACCCGCACCAACTGGGATCTGTACGAAAACAACGCGGCCAACATGTTCGTCACAGCCTGGATGGGTGTGCTGAATCTCACAACAGGTCAGCTGCGTTTTGTGAATGCCGGCCATACGCCGCCGCTCCTGATGCAGTACGGCGGAGAGTTCCGTTATCTGGAAACGGATGCGGATTTTGTGCTGGGCGGTCTGGACGGCATCACGTATACAGCCGGAGAACTCTGGATGCGGCCTGGTGACACTATTTACATTTACACAGATGGTGTCACAGAGGCCGAGAATGCTGAGCAGGAGCAGTACGGAGAAGAGCGTCTTCTGAAGAGCCTGCAGGGGAGTGCCGGTGAGAGTTTGGAAGAAGTGTGCGGACGCGTGCTGAAGGACGTGGAGTCGTTTGCCGGGGACGTCGAGCAGTTTGACGATATTACCATGCTGGCGGTGCGGCTCAACGCCATGATGAATCTCACCAGCGTGGAGCTTCGTCCGGATGCGCCCTCGGAAGCGGTCGCACTACACTTTGCCAGACTGCGGCTCGAAGAACTGCGCGTCCCGCCCAAGGTCACGGACGAGGTGCTGAGCGAGATTGCCCGGATCTGGCAGCGCGTCATGCACACGGACTGCACGCAGGTGGTTCTGTCGATCCGACGGGAGGAGGAAGGGCTCTACGTTTCCTTCTATAATGACGGCTCGGAAGGCAGCCTGCCACTTGCGGCAGGTGGTGAAAATTTTGCCTCGCACGATCAGGAAGGTGGGCAGAATGTGCTTGAGCTGCACTGGCCGCTCGACGCCCCGCTGCCGCCTGCGAACGGAAAGGACGGGAAGAATCAGTGAAACTGCTGCTGCATGTATGCTGTGCGCCCTGCAGTGCAGGCTCGATGATGCGGCTTGAACAGGAGCGTATTCATCCGGTGCTGTACTGGAACAATCCGAATATCCATCCGCTGCTGGAGTACAAGTCGCGGCTTGATGCTATGCAGGAATATGCGAGGCGCGAGCATCTGCCGCTTATCGTGTCGGGAGAATACGGGCTGCGTCCGTTTACGAAAGCCGTCTCAAAGGACCCGGACAGCCGCTGTGATTACTGTTATGCGGTGCGTCTCAGGGCTGCTGCGGCTCACGCCCGCGAACATGGCTTTGATGGTTTTTCAACGACACTGATGATTTCGCCGTACCAGGACCTGGATCAGATTGTCCGTCTGGCCGAAGAGGCCGCTGAGGAAAGCGGAGTGCCCTTTGTGCGCTACGATTTCCAGCCGTTTTTTCGTGCTGGACAGGAAAAGGTGCGGGGCATGAATCTGTACATGCAGAAATACTGCGGCTGCGTCTACAGCGAAGAAGAGCGCTATGAGCGGAAGAAAAGCAGGCTGCCGCAGGGGTTCGACCCCAATTTTGAAGTGCCCGCGAAGAAGGAACGCGCGCGGATCAGCAAGAAACTGCAAAACCCGGATTCCGCGGGCTGACAATCCGCCGCCCTGCATAATCTCGAACCACTTTCTTTCCAGATTGAGCCCTTGGATGTTGCAGCAAGACGTCGGGCTCTTGCTGCCCTATCTTGCGGATCGCACAGCGAGTGCAGCGCTTCCAGGTCAGCGCTTCTGTGAGGCTATGTAGCTTTGCATAGCCTCACCAAAGGCCTCTGGGGTCATATTTGCATATTCTGCTGCCACTGCCACAGTAAGACATTTATCCTGCACCTGTCGATACAGCAACCTCAGGATTACCTGAGGTTCTCTTTCTGCTGTATATGTCGCCAACAGATCTGGCTCTTTCCAAGGATGGTTGACGAACGCTGGTGACTGCGCGCTGTTGAGCAGTTCCTTGAGCGTAGTGTGAGTAGTAGCTGCAGACCATCAACTGAATCAGGAAAGAGCCACAGATCTTCCATCTTCTTTCTCCCTTTGTACGTGACCTTCAACATATCATCCACCGGCGCATCCCTCTGTCTGGGATCAGGTCTGCGTCCGGCTCCTGAGAGTCTGCAATGATCCACCTCAGGAGCGTCGATCAGTCCAGAACAATTCCATTCACATGAAGACATGGTGTTTGACGTCCGACGACTCTTTATTGCGAAAGAACCTATGATTCCCAATGTGAACGCGATGAGGCCGGGTGCATGCCTGCGTGCGTCTGTCTCAACAGCAAGGTGGAGCGGCCGATGGACCAGCAAGATTCTGGGTCTCAAAAAGCCACTCCATCAGCGGACGCGGCTTTTCTGGCAAGCTGATTTATAAGTGAATCAGCAGAGATCGCCTGTCGAGCTCTTGCTGCCACACCTTGAGTATTGCATCGAACGCTGCCAGTTCCAAGATCAGCTTTTCTGGGAGGCTTCATATGCCTGCATTGCTGCCTGGAATGCAACTTCGGACATGTCAGCGCGTTTCGCAGCCTTTGCTAACGTAATATCGTGGTCGTGCACCATTTCATCCAGCAATCCCAGCTTTGCCTGAGTTGCTGTTTCTGCCGTATGTGCTGCCAATAGATCTTCCATCTTTTTCTCCCTTCGTTCGAGCTCTTTACATCTGCATCCGCCGGCGCAGCGCCTCCGTCTGGATCAGGTCTGGGTCCGGCCCCTGAATGTCTGCCAGGATCCTGCCTAAGGCTGTAGACCGTCGCGGTTCTTTCCATTCACAAACAGAAATTCTGAAGCTCTCGGCATAATTGTTTCCGGATCGTCTTTCTGCACGGTCTGGTACCGGTAGATGGGCTTATCCTTTCCCTCCAGATCCCTCTGTGTGATAAAAATAACCACGGTTTTATCCAGATCTGAATAGGGCCTGCCGGCCGGGAGTGAATGGACCACCATCGTGGCTCCTTCAAAAACGGCCCGAGGGTAGAGTTCCTCGTCATCTGTCACCTTCTGCAGCTCCAGTGCCAGCTGCCGTCCGCTGCCGTCCCGTGCCCAGACATCTATCTGAATACTGTGATGTCCGACGTTCGTCAGGACATGTTCTGCATGATACTGCTCCACCACGAGTTTCGGATCGTTCAGTATTGTCCGCAGAATCTCCTCAAGCGCTGCTTTCGCCTCCGGTGAACCCTGCTCAAAGAAGAGCGCAACGAGGCGATTATCCATAATGCTCTGCGTCTGTATGATGTCATCCGCCGTGCGGAGCATTTTTCGTCCGGCAATTGTCTACCTCCAGCTGAAATGATTTCGGCATCTGAAAACATTATATCATCCCCAGAAGTGAACGCGAATGCACTCAGCCCGAGAGTTTTGCTTTAAGAGAGTGCGACGCAGTGCCTCGTGCCGCGCAGCGGCAGGCTGGTCCCGGCCGATGGGAGTCAGGGAGCGCGTCCCTATGATCAGCCCGCCCGCGATGGGGCGCAAGAGCAGTGTCCTTCTCCGGAGCCGGACCTCGCCGATAAACAGTTGACTCCGGGCGTACTGTCTCAGTCTGCCTCACCGCCTTCCGCTTCTGCAGCGGGACTTTTTTGGTGAAACGGTATGAACAAAGCTGCGTTCCTGTGGGCGGCGCCATTCTGTTTTCGTTGCCGAGAAAGCGCTGATGCAGTAGTCGCCAGACGCGCTGCATGTGAGATTTTGAAGCGTCCCGCCCTGTGAACGCGAAACCGCGCAGAATGCATCTGGATTCTCCTGAAAACACAAAAGAACGGTCCAGAAGTTCTGAACCGTCCTTTATTCAAGCTGCTCTAATCTGACTGACGATCAGTCTGCTTTGCGCAGAATGCTGCGGCCGGCGAAGACAGCGGAATCTCCGAGTTCCTCTTCAATCCGAAGCAGCTGATTGTACTTGGCAACGCGGTCTGTTCTGCCCGGGGCACCTGTCTTGATCTGACCAGCGCCGGTGGCGACAACGATGTCGGCGATCGTGGTGTCTTCCGTTTCACCGGAGCGGTGCGAGACGACTGCGGTATAGCCGGCATTGCGGGCCATATCGATCGCTGCGAAAGTCTCGGTGAGTGAACCGATCTGGTTGATCTTCACCAGGATGGAGTTTGCTACAGCGTTTTCAATACCCTTCTTCAGCCGGGTGGTGTTCGTGACAAAGAGGTCGTCACCGACAAGCTGCACGTGCGGGAGCTGCGCGGTCAGCTTCTTCCAGCCGTCCCAGTCTTCTTCGCCAAGACCGTCCTCGATCGAGATGATCGGGTATTTCTGGCAAAGCTGTTCCCAGTGCGCAATCAGCTCGTCGTGCGTGAACGATTTGCCGTTCTTCGGCATCTTATACTGATCCGTGGTGCCCTCCTGGACCCACTCGGTGCTGGCTGCATCCATGGCAATCTTGACATCGTCAGTTGTATAGCCGGCGTTGCCGATAGCCTGCACCAGGAACTCAATGGCTTCCTCATCGCTCTTCAGATCCGGCGCGAAACCGCCTTCGTCGCCGACGGCTGTCGAAAGTCCCTTGCTCTTCAGCAGGGAAGCCAGGCTGTGATAGATCTCGACGCCCCAGCGCAGGCATTCCTTGAAGCTCGGAGCGCCGACCGGCATGATCATGAATTCCTGCACGTCCATGTTGTTCGAAGCATGGGCACCGCCGTTCAGGATGTTCATCATCGGCACCGGCAGCACGTGTGCCATCTCACCGCCCAGATAGCGGAAGAGCGGCTGACCCATGGCGATCGCGGCTGCCTTGGCTACTGCGAGCGAAACTGCGAGAATCGCGTTTGCGCCGAGAACCTTCTTGTTCGCATCGCCGTCGAGGTTAATCATTGCCTTGTCGATGGCCATCTGCTCACGGGCATCCATGCCGACAAGAATGTCCTTGATCTTGTTGTTGATGTTGTCAACGGCTGTCTGCACGCCCTTGCCGCCGTACTTGGACTTGTCGCCATCGCGCAGCTCGTAGGCTTCAAACTGTCCAGTTGAGGCTCCAGACGGAACGCTGGCGCGGCCAACTGCACCGCCGGCGAGAATAACATCCGCCTCTACAGTCGGATTGCCGCGGGAATCGATCACCTGTCTGCCGCGTACATCTGCAATGCCGTAAATGCTGTTCATAATAATTGCTGATCCTCCATAGGAATTATTCTACCCTTAATATACCCCGCCGGACCGCCAAATACCACCTCCTGCCGCGCAAACCAAGCAAAAAACCCGCCGGATACGGGAAGCCTCCGGCGGGAAGAAAAGACAGGTGCTGCGTTCTATGGCCGTGGCGTCTGCAGATCCCAGAAGAGCCGGATACGGGCCGGATCGCTGATCTGGCGCGCCCGCGAATCTGCGTAGCCGATGCTGAAGGTGAAATCGACTGTTTCAATTTCGCTTTTTTCCGCGAGCCTGAGCTGACGCTCGGAGAGCACGAAAGCGGATTCAATCGTTTCTCCCGGCTCCACGACCTCAGACATGTCGACGAATGTTGGCTGACGGTCGACCACAAAGCTGTAGACGCGGAAAGCCCGGGCGCGGTCTCCGACGTTCTCAATGCGCAGATTGATTGTCGGGTAGGGCTGCTCCGGTGTGCCGTCCGGATCGAGACCCGTATAGTAGACGTTGATTCCGTACTGTGAGAACACCAGGGCGCCGATCTCTGTCGGGTCCGGCCGCGGTGTTGGTGTCGGAATCGGCTCCGGTGTCGGAGTCGGCGGTGCGATCAGCCCGAACTGAATCTGCAGCTCCAGGAGCTGCGCCTCCAGGTCTGCGGCCCGCTGGGCGGCCTCGTTGCGGTCATTAACTGCGGTGTCGCGCTCCTGCGCGAGCGCCTCGGCCTGAGCGCTCGCCTCTGCAACGGCTGCCAGGGCAGCGTCGCGCTCGCCAGCAACGGCGTCCCGTTCCGCCGCGATCTCGTCGCGCTGGGCAACCATAGCATCGTAGTCTTCCTGCGGCACGGTTTCTGAGCAGCCTGCCAGCAGCCAGACAAAACTTACGGCCAGCAGGCACACCAGTAATCTTTTCATCGAAACGCGGCGCTGGGCCCTCTGCCTAACGCAGAAGGCAGCCAATGACTGCCGCTCCTCCTTCCGGAACTGATCTCTCAGTGCTGCCGCCGTCCATTTCTGGACGGGACCGGGCAGGCACTGTCTTTTCATCTGCTGCAGCTGCGCCCATAGGCTTATGACCGGACTTCGGCTCAGCACACACCACTGAACCACGCAGATCCGGCAAAAAAAGCTCCGCAGCCCGTCGGGGAGCGGAGTCCTTTTGGCGGAGAAGGAGGGATTTGAACCCACAGAAGTTACGGCCGGCAGCTGCAGCGGCGCACAACAAAATCTTCCCAGCCCGCATTTCGCCCGAATTTCGTTAGAATATTCTAATGTGTCCGTTGAGGCAACGCAAGCACAGCCCGATTCTGGCACCGTCTGCCGCCGCTGCCGTTTTGGCAGATCTGGGCGCTTCATACACGTCTGCATGCAAACAAAAACCCGGACCGGGAACCAGTTCCAGTGCCGGGCTCTCTAGTCTTTGCGCCTGTTCTATCCCTGCGAGTAGAGCCAGTTCTCTGAATACCAATCCGCTCAATGAGCTCCAGCTGATTCTCGCCCCAGAACAGATCGTCTTCCTCGTCCTCGTAATATTCTTTCAGGTATCGTAAGTCTTGAAATCGTCCCGTGCCGCCTCCGTCAGCTCTTTCAGCCAGGCGAGGCCGTCCTTGGATACCTGCACATCATACTTCGCCCATTCAAGCGGCTCCTTGCAGAGCGGCGCTTCTTTTTTTGCTTCTAGCTTCAGGTCGCAGCCAAGGTCCAGCAGTCTGGTTGCACACTGGCTGACGTAGCCGCGCTCTTCCTCGGCGTGCTGAGCGTACTTGTCCGCAAGCTTGGAAAAGCCCTCGCTTGCGAAAATAAGGGACTGCAGCTGATGTCCGTCTGCCTGCTGCGCGAGGTCTGTCACAATTGTCTGCAGACCGGCAATAACCTTTTCGTTCACTTGATTCCACCTCCGGTTCCGTTGCTCGAAAATCCACCATACCCATCCATGGGGAAATGTACGGAGCCTTCCAGGAAGATCCAAGATACGTTGCGGGGTGCGTTTCTTACCGTGAGAGAAAACAGGGAGACTGTCTTATTCGGCCGGGCAGAGATATGGGTGGAGACGCTCGGGCAGTGCTTCCTCCCAGACGGCAGCCATCTCAGCAGGCTCAGCGCTGATTCTGCCGGTGAGCCATTCGCAGCAAAGATGTACCGTGCCGCCGACGTAGAGCCGCAGGCACAGGTCTTCCGCCTGGCCGATGCCGCCGTTGCCGGCATAGCTGAGCACGCAGTCCTTCAGAGCTGCATAATTGGTCTGCATCATGTAGCACACAAACGCATCGTGCCCAGAAGTGTGGCTGAGCAGATTAAGCAGGTATGGCCGGTGACTCAGGTGATATTCCGCGCCTTGACTGAGCGTGCAGCGCTACGTGTCGCCGCCGTGGCCGATCTGCGACATGATGCGGTCCACGTCCTGGGCATAATCCCAGGCGATGAGATCGTATTTGTCGTGAAACTCGCGGTAGAAGGTCGCCGCCGAGTACTCGCAGTTGCTGACGATATCCTGAACCGTAATCTTGCTGACGGACCGGCTGCGAGCGATGTCTTTGAAAGAGGCGGCAAAGATTTCCTTCGGGGTGCTCTTTCTGATCATGGACCTGGCTCCTTGTCCGGATATGGCACGGACATCAGCGCGGCCGGGCAGCCTCACCAGTTCTGTGCTGAAACGTGCATCCCCAGATCCGGGCGTCTGGAAATACAGACAGTTTAGCATGGCAGAGCCGGGCGGAACCAGGATGGCCGCGCGGCTGACAGATCAGCAGCGGCGGGTCTGTTCACGTGGTCCTGAGAGCAGGCCGGAACTGAAAACCAAGGCGGACCGGCGTGATTGCTTTTTCTGCTGTATAATAGAAGCAATTTGGATTCTGCGCCGGCCTTAAGGCCGGCTCCTGATATATGCCTGCCGGATTTTCTGCTGAAGGAGAGTCCGGACGGTCTGGAGTGTATGAACAACGAAATCGATGTACCCATGCTCCCGCTCGTCTTTGTCACTGCCGTCATTATTGCGGCGGCGGCGGTCGTAGCCTGGATACAGAAGAAAACCCGCTTTGGGGCGGCCAAATACTGGGTGCAGCAGCTTGTTATCGGGTTGGTATTTGGCGGCGTCGCCATTCTTGCGACAGAAATGGGCATTCCCGTTGGCGGTGCAGCGATCAATGCACGTGACGCGGCACCGCTGACAGCGGGTCTGCTCTTTGGATGGCCGTCCGGTCTTATTTCCGGCGTCATTGGCGGTGTGGAGCGCTTCCTGGCAGCGGCCTGGGGAGCCGGTCAGTACACGCGCTTTGCCAGCTCCGGCATCACAATTCTGGCGGGCGCCGTCGGCGGCCTGCTGAACTACTGGTTCTTCCAGAAACAGCGGCCGGCCTGGTGGTACGCGCTGAGCGTGGCGCTGTGCATTGAAGTGGTGCACATGCTGCTCATTCTCGTCACCAATCTGCAGGACCTGGAGACCGCGTTCGGTTTCGTGTCGCGCTGTGCCGGGTACATGATCGCTGCTGACTGTATTGCTGTTATGAGCAGCGCTGCGGTTGTGCGCCGCATGCAGGGCGCGCCGGATCCGAATCAGCACGAAAAGCTTGAGTATATTCTGCAACGGTCGCTCTTCTTCAGCGTTATGGTGGCTATGATTGTCAGCAGTCTGTTTATCTGGATGCTGCAGTCGAGCCTGATTGTCGAAAAAGCACGCTCGCTGCTTGAGGTGAAGCTCTATGATGCACCGCGCGGCGTGCGGGCATCCCTCAATGCCAGCCTGGTAGGTTACACGGACTGGCTCGCAGACTCGATGCTGGCTGAGGAAGGGTCCAACATCACGACCCTGCCGACGCTGGTCAAGGACACGGTGAAGGAAGCCTACCTCATTGATCCCGAGACCCGTGAAGTGCTGATCTCATCCGAAGAGTCCATCGTGGGTACAACCGTGCCGGAAGAGTGGCAGTCGACGTTCATCCTCGCCTCAGGCACCAATGGGTACACGACGCCGTACGGTGAGTCCGTCTTCGATGGGGAGGAAGTGAAATATGCCCTCATTTACCTCGCCGACGGCCGGGCGCTGGTGATCGGCTTCAAATCTGAATTCGTCCAGGAGGAACTCGGACGCGACATCCAGCTTGAGGCAGAGAACCGCCACGTCGGGCAGACGGGCTACCTGATCATGATTGATGAGGACGGCGCGGTCGACAGCTCCAACAGAGAAATCGTCGGTCCGCTTGAGGACATCGGCTTCGATCTGGAGACGCCCGGTACGGTGCTGCTGAATCAGGACCTTTCCGATCCGGTCTACTATATGACCCGCACGGTCAGCGACCTCGCAGGCAACACGTATGTGTTTATTGCGGCGCAGCCGGTGGAGGAGGCTTCCTTTGTCAGCATGCTGGCCATGTACGTGACGATTTTCATGGAGATCGTCATCTTTGCCGTGCTGTTCATGAAGCTATCTTCGCTGATCCGCAAGGAGATGGTCCACAAGCTTGAGGCCGTCAACACGTCCCTTTCCATCCTGACAGCGGGCAACCTGGATGAGATCGTGGATGTTCGCTCCACGGAAGAATTCGCCAAGCTTTCGGACGGCATCAATGCCACTGTCGCGTCCCTGAAACAGTACAGCGCAGAGATGCAGAAGCGGATGGACCGGGAACTCGAGTTTGCCCGGATTATTCAGCGCGCTGCCCTGCCGTCTGTCTTCCCGCCGTTCCCGGCCAGGAAAGATTTTGAGATCTATGCGTCCATGGACGCAGCCAAGGTTGTCGGCGGTGACTTCTATGATTTCTATCTGCTGAATGACCACACGCTTGCCTTTCTCATTGCCGACGTTTCCGGCAAGGGCGTTCCGGCTGCGATGTTTATGATGCGGGCAAAGACACAGATCAAGGACCTGATCGAATCTGGTATGGACGTTGCGGAGGTCTTCAGCCGCACCAACAGTGCGCTGTGCGAAAACAACACGGCTAACATGTTTGTTACGGCCTGGATGGGTGTGCTGGATCTGTCAACAGGTCTGCTCCGCTACGTGAATGCCGGGCACACGCCGCCTCTGATGCGGCGGTACCAGGAAGATTTCCGTTATCTGGACACAGAGGTAGACTTCGTGCTGGGCGGCCTCGACGATGTGGTCTACCAGGCCGGCGAAATTCTCATGCAGCCGGGGGATACCATCTTTATCTACACAGACGGTGTCACTGAGGCAGATAATGTCCACGCTGAGCAGTTCGGGGAGGAACGGCTGCTTGAAAGCGTGCAGGCGGGTGCGAGCGATGAGCTGGAAGTTCTGTGCGGGCGCGTGCTCAGCGACGTGGAGAAGTTTGCCGGGGAAGCAGAGCAGTTTGACGACATCACAATGCTGGCTGTGCGTCTCAACGGCCTGATGAGCCGGACGACCATTCAGCTGCGTCCGGACCGCGCTTCCACTGGGGCAGCTCTGCGGTTCGCGTCGCAGCGGCTGCGTGAGCTGCAGATACAGCAGTCCTACGCTGAATCGATCCTGCGGCAGATACGGGCGATATGGCAGCAGATTCTGGAGCGGCCCGGGTCCGAAGTGGTCCTTACCCTTCGCCGCGAGGACGAGGGTCTGTTTGTAAGTTTCTACGACGACGGTCCGCCCGGCAAACCGACGATACAGGGCGATGCCGGCCTGCAGATCTATTATGACCGGGCGGGAAACCACAATCTGCTGGAACTGCACTGGCGGATGGATCCGGCAAAGGAAGACGATCAGGATACTCCCAGCTGACCCGCTGCAGCGGCTGGACATGTCTGCTCAAAGCCGGCTCCGTATATGGGGCCGGCTTTATGGCGGCTGCCGCCGTGTCCAGCTCATTTCAGATGATTCTGGAGTGAGCTTCGAAGCACGCGGGGATGATGCCTGTCCAGCAGATGAAAGTCGGGGGTAGGACCTGGCAGTTCCCGTTTTTTGCACGGCGAGTAGTCTTTCCAGCGAGGAGTGAACCTGAACGGAACGCGGTACTGGGCCTAGAAAAGATGCAAGACTTGGTCTAGAGGTAGTTGACAACCAGGATGGCTGCTCCCAGCACGACCAGCACGACGCCGGTCGCGCGGTTCAGGACGACGGGGCTGGCCTTATTCGCGAATCTGGCAGCAATCAGGGCCCAGAGCAGGGTCGAGACGATGCAGAACAGCAGGCTCCACAGATCCGGCATGCCGCCAATGGCAAAATGACTGGCTGCACCGGTGAGCGCCGTGAACGTCATGATAAATACGCTCGTGCCTACGGCTGTTTTCAGCTCATAGCCGAGGACGCTCGTCAGGATCAGCAGCATCATCATGCCGCCGCCCGCCCCGATAAAACCGCAGATAAATCCGACGACAACGCCGCTCGCGATGGACTGCGCGACGCGCTTTTTCCTGCTGACGGACTGCATGGCTTCCTTGGTCGTCATCACGGGCTTCACGATGAACTTGATGCCGAGGATAAGGGTCATAAAGACAGAAAAGCTGCCCATGGTCGTGTTCGGCACCCGGCTGGCGGCATAGCTGCCGACCATTGTGAACAGCAGGACTGCTACCATCATGACGAGGCCGTTGCGCACATCGAGGTTCCTGTTTTTGCCGTATGTGTAGGCGCTCACTGCGCTGGCGAGTACGTCACTTGCAAGTGCAATACCGACCGCTTCGTAGGCGGGCATATCAAGAAAGGTGATCAGCATTGGGCTGATGACGGCGGCGGCGCTCATGCCCGCGAAGCCTGTGCCGAGCCCTGCGCCGATGCCGGCAATGAAGCAGATGATGAATTGATAAAGCATGATTTCGGGTCCCGGTGATGAGCTCTGGCAGCAGCGCCGGCCTCTTTTCGGTCAATCGCAGCGTTTTCGGGGACCTGCAGCATTTTTGTCCGGCCCCCTGTTTCTGATTCTATTCTAGAGCATACCGGTGCCTGACTGCACTGCCGCGAAAGAGAGCTCTGGAGGCAGCGGGGGAGCCCGCCGGGCGTTAGCAGCAAAAAAAGATCCTCCGGATAGCATTATCTGGAGGACCCTGCCTTCGAAGGGCTGCGCTTGCTACTGCTGGATCTGGGCCAGCCAGTCGCTCACCGCCTGATCGGTCGTATCAAGCTCTCTTTCCTTGAGATCGAGTCCGTCAGTGAACTGTGCGTCCGGCTCCAGGGATTCCATGGTCGAGCGGGTGCCGCTGAAGCCGCTTGAAGAACTGGTGACGAATGGAGCAATTGTCTTGCCGGAAAGATCTGTGCCTTCAAGGAATGTGTAGAGGATCATCGGCATATCGCCCCACCAGTTCGGGAAGCCGATGAAAATGCGGTCATAGCCGCTCAGATCAGGGACCTCACCCTGAAATTCCGGCCGGGCTCCGTCGCGTTTTTCCTGCTGGCCAACGTCCACGGTTTCGTCGTAATCTTCTGGATAGGCGTTGACTGGAACAATCTCAAAGACATCGGCGCCCGTCTGCTGCTGAATGGCATCGGCTACCTGCCGCGTGTTTCCGGACCAGGAGAAGTACACGATGAGATCAGACGAGCCGGACGGCGCTTCTGTTTCCACGTCGGGGGCATCCGCCGCAGAAGCTTCGGCAGCCGGGATTTCTTCTGCCGGCTGTTCACTGACAGCAGGCGCTTCGGGTTCTGTGCTCTGTTCAGCTGCTGAGACTTCCGGTGATGCCGTTTCACTCTGAGCGGCCGGTGTCTGCGCGCAGGCGCTGAGCAGCATGGCCGCGATGACCACCAGCACAATACATAGTTTTCGCATTTGAAGCTCCTTTCCTAGCGCAGGCTTCGGCCAAAGTCAAAAGCCTTTTTCGGGTACGTAGAGCGCATTGTCATCGCCGGGGTACCGCAGCCGTAGCCGAGGATTGTACCTTCGTCCCGGAAGTTCAGGTATCGTACGAGCGTGTTGTAATGCGCCATCAGCGCATCGAACGTCCAGTCGTCGGCGTTCCACGCCACCGCGATCAGGGCAGAGCGCAGATGTCTGCGGTTCAGACTGGAATTGAATGAGCAGAAGCGGTCAATCAGCGTCTTCAGCTGGGCGGTCATGCCGTAGTAGTACAGCGGCGTCACAAAGACGACCATGTCGGAGCCGAGGAGGCTCTCGCGCACCGCATTCATGCCGTCCTGCTGCACGCAGGGACCTTCGTAGCCGCAGGCCACGCAGCCGGAGCAGATATGAATGTCCGAATGGGCGGCATCGAAGCGTCTGATTTCGTGCCCGACCTCCTCAGCACCGCGGATGAACTCTTTTGCCAGCAGGTTGGAAGACCCGTCTCTGACCGGGCTTCCGGTAAGTACAGTGATTTCCATAGTTACAGACGTACGAAGGCAGCGGGTAAGCAGGCCCTCGTGATTTTTCCCTTTCTGTTGTCATCCGGCAGCATCCCGTAGACCAGGCTGGACGCTGCGCTCAGTTACTTCGTGACCGGCCAGACGTGCCGTCCCTGGTCTGTCCTGGGTCTGTTGAAATCCATTACGCCAACCAGCCTGTGCGGCACGTAGGGCTCTTCGAGGTACGAAATCTGCTCCGGCGTGAGTTCCAGGTCCACCGCCTTTGCGGCATTCTGGATCTGCGGCACCTTGGTTGAACCCACAACCGGTGCTGTGACTTTAGTAAGCAGCCAGGCGATAGCGACGTCGGACATGGAAACGCCAAGCTGCTTAGCAACCTCATGCACGCGTTCGATGATGATGTCGTCCTCTTTTTCCGTGGCATCATATTTGCTCTTGGCAACCTTGTCTTCCTCGAGCCGCTTGGTTGTAACCGAGCCGGGCTCGCGCGAGAGGCGGCCGGCAGCCAGTGCGCTGTAGGGCGTCATCGCAATGTCCTGCGTGTGGCACAGGGCCATCATTTCCCGCTCTTCTTCGCGGAACAGCAGGTTGAAGTGATTCTGCACAGAGATAAAGCCCTGCAGGCCGGCCGCTTTTGCCATTTCGTTTGCCATTGCCAGCTGCCAGGCGTAACAGTTGGAAATGCCGAGATAACGGACTTTCCCTTCCCTGACTGTATCATTCATGGCCTCAAGCACGTCCATGATGGGCGTGTTGTAATCCCACATGTGATAGATGTAGAGATCCACATGATCCATGCCGAGGTGCTCCAGGCTCTGATCGAGCGAGCGATGAATGTGTTCTTTGCCGCTCACGCCCTCAGCGATCTCTTCCGGAGTGCGGGGCAGGAACTTCGTGGCCACAACACAGTCGGCAAGTTTCCCGGATTCGCGCAGCGCACGTCCGACATACTGTTCGCTGGTGCCGCCCTGGTACCCGATGGCCGTGTCGAAGAAATTGATGCCGGCGTCGAGAGCCGCCTGAATCACTTCAGCGGAATGCTCGTAGTCGAGCGTCCAGGAATGATGCCCGAGCTGCGGATCGCCGAAGCCCATGCACCCAAGGCAGATCCGCGAGACAACAAGGTCACTGCGTCCGAGTTTTGTATACTTCATCGATTTTTCGCAGACAGCCGTCAGCCTGTCTGCGGCTGCTCCTTTCCATTTTCTGCTGCTGCCGGCGGTGCAGGCAGCAGGCCAAAGTAGCGCTGCAGGAAAGCGAGCGTGATTTCAGGAGCCGTACGGTGTGCGTAGGCCACGCCGGCTGCATCCATCGCTACTGCCTGCTTGTCCGTGATATTTGCATAGGAGTAGAGCCCATGCATGAAGGGATAAAAAGCCCAGATAAAGGCTGTCCGGTCGTCCTCAGAGGAGTCCGTCCAGTATTTTTCCAGGCACCTTTTCACTGCCGTCTGAGAGCGGCCGAGCGAGGCCTTGAAGTCCCGCAGCGATTCCGGCCGGCAGCTTTCCTCCACCTGAAACAGATTCATGTTGAGCAGTTTGAGCAGCAGCCGCCGCTTCGCAAGCGTGTCTGCAAAAGCAGCAGCAAATGACTGCAGATCATGAACGGCCGGATCCGTATCCAGCTCTTCGATGTCATCTGCCCATTCTTCGTACTGACGCGCCAGCAGGGCCAGGATAATCTCCTCACGCGTCTTGAAGTAGTTGTATATGCTTGTTCTGCCAAATGATGTCTCTGAGGCAATATCCGCTATGCTCAACTGCTCTGTAGTCATCCTGTCCGTGATCCCGGCGCAGGCGTCCAGGATCTCATCCCGTCTTGCCTGTGTTCTTTCAGCCGATCCCCGTGGCATTTGTCCTATTCCTTTCTTAGGGTTCTTTTCTCTTTCCGGCGGCTGAGCAGCAGCCGGAGTGCGTTCCCTAAGAAAATAAACAGCCCGAAGACCGCTAAATAATCGATATAGAACAGCAGGGGACTCTCGTCGTAGTCCAGGAAGGCAAATTCATTCAGAAGAAACATGTTGCTGACGAAGTCTCTGGCGATAAATACGTAGACGCCGTAGCAGGCAACGGCCCCTCCGGCCCACAGCAGCGCCCGGGCCGTACGTTCCCTGAGGTGGAGGGAGGCTGTAAACACGGCATGCCAGTGCAGACCGAGATGGAGCGCCAGCAGAATGTAGGCCCAGACGGAAGCCAGGAGATGCAGCCTGCGTGCAGCCGACATGCCGCCCGAGGCGGGCAGGAAGGTAAACACATACTGCGACATCGCAATGCCGCTCCACATCAGTATGACAATAAAGACAAGCAGGGCGAGGTCCGTGGCTGCGATGAGAGAGCGCAGGACAGAATATCGGCCGCGGAACAGACTGCCGTACCATCCGCGGTTCAGCAGATGATGGATGATGAACAGAACAAGCAGAACCGTCCCCGACCACTCGTGCAGGTCGGGCGCAAAGAGCTGGTAGCCCATGGAGAACATGAGTCCGAAGGTCATCCAGATATCGATGAGCAGACGCAGCGCGCGTCCCGATCTTTTCTTTCTTTCCATCATACTGATTATGCACCAATACTGATTATGCGCCCGGCGGTCCACGGCAGCGTGCTATCCAAGGGCAATCGGGATGCCGTTTTCTTCCAGCCAGGTGTGTATGTCCTCATCCAGCGTCGCGCCGCCAGAATAGTGCACAGAGAGCGGCTCTCCCATGTGGGCATCCGGAACAAGCTTGGCAATTGCCGTCAGACTCTGGCCAAAGCGTCCGCCGCCGTGACTGCAGAAGGGTACGATCGTCTTGCCTGCGAAATCGTAGGATTCAAGGAAAGACGCTATGGGCATCGGTATGGAAGCCCACCAGTTGGGGTAGCCGAGCAGAACGGTGTCGTACTGCTCCATATTGTCCACCCGTCCGGCGATTTCCGGACGCGCCTGCTCTCGCTGGGCCTGCTGCGCCTGGTCGAGGACTGTGTTGTAATCCGTCGAGTACGGCTCGACAAGCGTTATTTCAAACAGGTCGGCCCCGGTCTGCGCGGAAATTTCCTGAGCGATAGCGCGCGTATTGCCGCCCCAGGAGTAGTAGGCGATGAGAATGCCGTCTGCTTCGCTTTCGACTGCCTCCGAAGCGGCTGCTGCTACGGCTGCTGCACCAGTATTGGCAGCATTGCGGGCCAGCCTGATACCGGTGTTGACGCCGGCCTGCTCCGGCTCCATGGCGGCGCGGTACGCGGAGCGCAGATTCTTGGCGAAGTCATTCCAGCCGCCGCCGCGGTAGACGTGCAGCGACCCTGTCTGCGGACCAGCGGGATCCTCCTGCGAAGACTCCGGGTATGGTCCGTAGAGGTCCCAGGTCCATTCGGCCACATTTCCGTGCATGTTATAGAGGCCGAAGGCATTCGGCGGGAAACTGTCCGCTGCCACTGTCGCCTGGCGGTACGTACCCGGCTTTGTCGTAAGCTCGCTCTGATCAAAATAGTGCTCCTCGATCTCGTACGGGTAGTGGCCGTAGTAGTTGGCTTCATCTGGACTGATGCTGGTGTCCGTATTGAACGGACCCAACGTGCCGGCCCGGCACGCATACTCCCATTCTGCCTCTGTCGGCAGACGGTAGCCGTCAGCACTGCGGTCCCAGGAGACCGCAGTGCCCTCGATTTCGTAGACCGGATCCAGCCCTTCGGCTGCGCTACGGGCATTCGCATATCGCACTGCATCCAGCCACGAGATGTTTTCGACAGGCAGATTGCTGCCGGAAAACTGCGACGGATTTTCCCCCATGAGAGCTTCGTACTGTACCTGGGTCGTTTCCAGCGGATCAAGCCAGAAGGAGCTCACGGTAACTTTATGCTGCCTTTCGTCCGCTGACCGCCAGGCTTCGCTGTCTGGGCTGCCCATCTCAAACGTGCCCCCTTCTATATAAGCGAAGCCGTCCGATATGTCTGCTGCAGACTGGCCCGGCAATGCTTCGGCTGTTTCCGCAACCGTCTGCACCGCTCCTGAGTAAGCCGACTCCGCTCTATCAGCCGGTTCCGGATCTGATAATTCCGATGCCGCTGGTTGCGGAGACGCGCAGGCTGCGAGCATAAGTACAATTAGGAGCACGCACATGAACTGTATTCGCTTCATATCAACCTTCTACCCCACACGAGACGACCAGCTGACACAACGTCAGTTTTGGCCATTTTAGCGTGATTCTGACAGAGCGTCAATACATGCGCGAGAGCGTGGTTATCTGCGTGGATGGACCTCTGGATTCGGCACCTGGAACAGATCGCCGGGTTATACAGTGAAGAGATCCTTGCAGTCAGGCGGAAGTCCGGCTGCGCTGGTTGGTTGGACAGCACTTTGCTATACTGAATTCAAAAGTATCCCGGGCGACGCTGCTGTTGTGGTGTGACGACAGAACAGCACCTCACGCGGGCCGCCCGCAGCATCTTCTGTTCAGCGGACGTGCCACGATTCTCTTGCATCAGACGCCGGACGGACCTCTTCACAGCTACTTCGAGACATAACCAACTATTATCGCTTTGCTGCCCGAATCGGAGCCCGCGCTGCTCTATAAGACAAATCAGGCAGCGCAAGTGGGGCGTTATCTGGACTGAGCAGTTATGGGCACGAATGACGAGACGAGATGGCTGGCTCGCAGCTGCAGTTTTCATGATCCTGATTCTTGCGGCCTGTGCACGGCCGGACTGTCGGCATTCCGGCGAATTGTGAAACTGGATTATGCGGCACTGTGCCTGGAAGCCCGGGTGTATATACCCTCCTCGGTCTTTGACCGCGTGGAGTGCGGCAGGCAGCTGGGCATCGTGGACGGCGATGAAAAGGAAACGGTTTATGCCTGGAAGGATCATGATCCTGCGGAATGGATTATAAGCGGCTTTGATCATGATGGCGTTATGCTCTACCGGGAGCAGGCCGTTATGGAGTTTCCGGCAGGACTGGAGAGCGAATATTCCTGGAATCAGTCAGGCGACATCTGAAAAACGGCCCGGCATTCTGCGGGGCACATGGGGTGCTGCGGAAGGCTGCGTTTCAAGCCGAATGTCTGCCATCCGGCCCTGAAGTTTCCGGTTTCAGAAAAGGCCGGCAGAAAAGTACCCCAGACTTTCCGGCTGGATGCTGACGAAGAGAGGAGCAGCGGTGGGAGTCAAAGACCTGGCGTGCAAGCAGTATATGCGCAGCGACGAGGAAGTGGTCCGGGACCTTATCCGGCTGACCATGCCGGACCTTGAGGTGGGCGAGCTTAAGGAACTGAATCCGGAGGAGGCAGCGGTGCCGTTTTCGAGTGTGCCGGGACGGAAAGATAAGGTCTCCGCGATTATGCGGGAGCGGGATCTGCTTGAGGAAGTATACGTGGAGCGCCTGACGGACGGACAGACTGACTTTATCATTCTGGGCTTCGAGAATCAGGACTATGTGGATTATGCGCTTCCGGTCCGGGTTACACTGGAGAACATGCTGAATTACTCGTGGCAGATTCAGCAGCTGGC
>JAAUYQ010000087.1 GCA_014805015.1 Clostridia bacterium
CGATCAACCTCCTGTTCTTCTCACCCTCACAGTATACAGAACCGCAGCTGCTAGAATCACCCCTTTTCAAGCAGCGATTTTAACGATTGTTGGCAGATTTCACCGCCCGTCGGTATATAAGGGTAACCTCTGCGGTTTGGCATCCTGGCGATCAACGTTTTGTCTGCATTCCCCGCCAGGTGCTGAATTACGTCCTTGCTGATATAATCTGTATCCAGCACATATGACACTGACACTTTTTCTATCTGGATTTTTACGGCTTTTTTATTCAAAAGGAGCGATTTACGAAGTTTTCTAGGCCTGTAGCCAAAAATATCTTGTCAGGAGAGATAATTTTGAATAGAATTTGAATATAATATGTTAAAGAGATAAATATGAGTGGCTCAAGGCCGTCCCCGTGACCCAGATACCCCACACAAAATGCGGATTCACGCTGTTGGAAATTATATGTACGCGGCCACGCCAGTGTACGTCGAGGATCCAGTAACCGGTAAATCAAGACTAACTTTCAAGCACTGGGGGAAACTGACAGCGGACATGAAATTCGTTCCAAGCAACGAGTTTATGCTGCTGTCTCCGCAGGAAAGAGCAGAAATGATTTTCCCAGCCGACTGGGATCTGAGCCTCGTTTCCAGTCTTCCCTCAGAGCGGAAAGCGGGTCGACCGGCCTATGCAGCAGCAGATTCTGACAAGCTGTACGGTGCTGTCTGGCTGCTTGAGCATGTAGCTCAGAAAGTGCACCTGACGGCGGATCTTGAGCAGGTCTTTGACGGCAACAGAGAAATGGCGCTGGACGTTCTGACGGTTGCGATGTTCAGCGTTATCTCTTCGCGGCCGTTCAGTCACCTGAGCAGATGGCAGCAGATTGAACGGTATCCCGCTGTTCACCAGCTGACGCCGGCAGTTTTGAATCGGTTGTGCAGCAGAATCACAGAGCAGAACCGTATGGATCTGTTCCGACTCCGGAGGCAGCGGCTTGGAAACCATAACCTCTGCGCCGTGGATTCCACGACGCGGACAGCGTGCGGAGATTCGCTTGCGGACGCCAAAATCGGGAAACGAAAAGACGGCCACTATCATCGGCAGACAACCGAGGTTGTGGTCTGCTCGCTGGAGACACATGAGCCGGTATACAACCGAACTTTCCAGGGCAACACGTCGGACAGCCGCAGTCTGCGTGTCATTCTGGCAGAACTCCAGCACGCTGGGTTCGATGATCTGGTGCTGGTTTCGGACCGGGGCTACCAATGCGACCAGAATCTGACGATGTGCATCCGGAAGCATCAGGCTCTTGTGTCGGCAGCTTCCGTGCGGCAGAAAGTGATCCTGGACAAGATTGATTCCCTGTCATGGATAAACGGTGTTCCAGGGGATCTCGAATGGATTGGCGATCATCATGTACTCGGGGTGCAGTACGATCTCGAGCGCAAGGTGCCGGGTCGCAAGGATGTCATGAAGACATCTGACCGTCTTCGTCTGAATCTGTACTACAACCCCGAGACGGCATGGAACAAACAGCAGAAGTTGCAGGAAAAGGTGAGCAAAGAGCGTAAAGAGCTCGAAAAGCTGCAACACACTCAGACCCCGCTAACCGCTGCAGCGGCCAAGAAGTTCAAGTAATTTACAGTGACCAGACATGCTGAAACGGACGTCATTGAACAGTATGCTCGCAACGATGAAGCCATCCGGAAAGCTTCAAAGGCTTTCGGCTTCTTTGCTGTCGTCACACTGGGCGTTGACTATAGTGCAGCGGAGACCCTTTCTGTTTACCGCCTCCGCGATGAGCAGGAAAAGTACTTCACCAGTATGAAATCGCGTCTGAAAGCAGACAGACAGCACTGTTGGTCAGAAGCAGCGAAGACAGGCAGGCGTCTCATCGAATTTGCAGGACTTATCCTGATATCTTACGTGAGGTACATTTGGACGCAGTCTGGGGTGCTTCGCAAAGCATTCCCCTATATCTCTGCCATGCTCGAGGAGATGCAGCCGATCCACTGCCTGGAGCATACCGGACGAACCAGGGTTATCACGCCTTTTATAGTAAACAGCTGATCATCTGCAGGGAGTTCGGCTTTGAGGTGCCTAAAGACTGTTCGCCAGCATACACGCGGGCCAAAAGGCGAAAGAGGCAGAAAATATAATACAGACAAAATATGAATAAAAACCCTGAAAAATCCAGATTGAGAAAAAAACGTAGCTGCTTTTGTCATTACAAAGATACCAAAATACGACATCAGCAGTATGATGAAATATCCGAAACGTCGGCAGCGAAAGCATGCCCGTGACGAGGCGAGAATGACCGAAGTCGCGTAAGAGCCGCTTTGGGAATTGCAATGCAGGATAGCCGCTCATGCATGGTCGGGGTCGGCCATTGCAACTGCATTGCAAATACGACCGTGCCGCAGCTTGCAATTAAATGCTTCCGCAAACGCAGCTATTTGCAATACATGCAGCCGGGTTGCAATACCGGACGCAGCGATTTGCAATGAGACCTTGTGGCATTTGCAGCTGGCTTGCAATGCACTTGCAGCCAAAAGCCGGCCATTGCAGTCATTGCTAGGACTTGCAAAAGTGCAGACCGACCCCGAGGGATGCATCAGAGGGATGGTAGAATGCACTTTTCTACAATCCCTTTCGATTATGCTCTTTTATAAATCGGAATTATTAGGTATCAATACGTACCATATCTACAAGAGTTCGATTCCGATATATTAAATCAGTTCGCTGGGTAAAACCCATCTTTTCCCAAAAAGCATTGCCTTTTTCGTTATGAGCAAAAGCCACCAGGTTGACTTTATAGATACCTTGTGCCTTTAAGGCGTTGAGAGCGGTCTCAACCAATTGCTTGCCAACACCTTGCCGCTGGTAGGATGGAGATACTGCTGTGTGACTAATATAGCCGCGCCGACCATCATGCCCTGCGAGAATCGCACCAATGATATCGCGCTGTTCCAAAGCGACAAAACAGGTATCTGGATTCCGGGCAAGGTACTTTGCAATACCTTCCCGTGAATCGTCCAAGTTGTTCAATCCCATTCCAGGACAACTCAGCCATAGAGCATATACGCTATCATAGTCATCGAGCTGCATATTCCGCATTTCCAAGGTTAGACCACCTCAAATTTCGATTTTGCCGGCAGCCGTTGCACTAGAAGAACGCAGCGAATGGAGATTCATGACATATAACAGCTAAACCAACCAGTTGTGGTAAATTTAGCAGCCCTTAATGACGCACGAGACGCCCTCTAAATGCTCGATGGGCTCTTTTCTGGAATTTAGCGCGGCTTAATCACAGGCGTTGACTTGAGAATCCACTACTTACGGCTATTCTTCCGCGGTACAATTTTGGCGGTTTCTGTGTCGAAGACCGCATCGTTAAATCCTTCACTATTGCTTCCACGAACAGAGGCAGGAACCGGCTAAATATTCCAGTTACTGCCTCAATAGCCTGCGGCGCATTTGTCCATGTTGCCAGCGGTGCCTCGCGCAACAGGTCGGCTTCCAATTTCTGCATCAAGTCATGTATAATCTGTTCCACGGAGACCGTCTTTCTAGTGTTTTTCTCACTTTCTTGAATACGGTCTCCTTTTATGATTAGTCAACTATATCTCTAAAAGTCCACAGCAAATCCACGCGGCCCCCTGCGCGATCCCAATTCATCCAAGCGCGCGGCTAATCTCTATGTATGTGGGGCTGATGCTGCCAGACTCAGGGCCCTTTACCGTGATATGCGGTTTACCCCCACGCATGTGGGGCTGACGAGTCTTCCATTACTGCGTCAGGCGGCGGAAGCGGTTTACCCCCACGCATGTGGGGCTGACCGCAGCAAGGCAGAGCGGGAAGCGTGGCTCAGCGGTTTACCCCCACGCATGTGGGGCTGACGCCTTGGCTGCCGTTGCGTTCATAGTATGATCCGGTTTACCCCCACGCATGTGGGGCTGACGACAGAAGGAGCACAACCCGTTTGAATCACAGCGGTTTACCCCCACGCATGTGGGGCTGACGACCTTATCGCGTATCAACCGCACGCACTCTGCGGTTTACCCCCACGCATGTGGGGCTGACACTTTGAGTTTAAGCCAAAAATCCGTCAAAAGCAACCGACTAGTATCGATATCTCATATCGATCTCGTTATATATTGCTTATTTGTTTTTTCTCGCTTGGCACACGAACCTGCCACATGTGCGACGTCAGCCTAATAGCAAAAAACATTCTGCTCATTTCAGCCATTCGCGACTCGCTTATGCCGTCTTATTCTGTTGTAATCTGCTGCAACGCAATACAATCCCAAGCCGGATGAGACCGCCTGTCAGGATCATCGCGCCTGACACGAGCAGCACTGTATATAGATCGGGTACAAATGCGCGCACCACCCAGTACGGCGCATCAAAAAAGACAGGCGGGGCTGCAAACAGGATCACAGCTGCAGAACAGTAGCCCAGTGCACTCAGCAGGGACAGGCACGGCTTTGTTTGGCCGCAGCGGCGATTGAAACGTGGGATCCGCAACAGCGCCATAGTGCCGGCTATGAGCAGCCCTGCATATATCAGATCGAACATGCCGTGTCTGCGCCAGTATTCTCCAGCTTCAATCCCGCCCGGTTCCATGCCCAGAATGCTCATAACCAGGTTCCACCCAATCCGATCCATCAGATCCGTGCCGACGAGATAATCGTTCATGTCAGCCATAAAGATGATACCAAGACCTGCCTGCGGCAGCAGGTACATACACGTCATGCCTGTCTCAACCAGGCCGGCATGCCTGTAAACTGTCTGCGGCAATGGCTTGTGAATGACGTTCCATCCAAAACCATAGGCATATGGGATTTCATCTTCAACGGGAACAGCCTCATCAAACATGCGCTGCAGGCCTGCCGCAGACACGACTCCCTCGCCCCCGCGCAGGTACTTCTGCAGATAGCGTTCCATGTCACGCAGACTCGAACTGATGTAGCCGGCAGATGGCTGAATCCAGTCATCGGTGTCCGGAAACTGCGGCGCCGCTGAGACTGGAACGCCGAACCAGTTGGCGTACTGGTCAGCCAGTCCGTTCTGTATCGTCTCTGCCGGTTCTGCACTCGTGTGCAGCATGCCGAGCGGCGTCAAAACATGCTCTCTGAGGTAGTCTGAATATGTCTGCCCGGAAACGCGTTCAACAATGCGCCCGAGCAGGGCGTAGTTCAGATTTGAATAAACGTGTCTTCCTGGCGGGCTCTCCGGGACCTCATCGATCGACGTCTGATACGTACCATAGCCGCTTGTGTGGTTCAGCAGCTGCCGGATCGTGACGCCCCGCGCAGCGGTATCCACGTAGTCTGATACTGGCTCGTCCAGATCGAGAGCGCCGCTCTCAGCCAGCTGCATGATGCAAAGCGCGGTAAACGACTTGCTGAGAGATCCGAGAAGGAACACTGTGTCTTCCGTAACATTTGTACCGTAAAAACGCTCAAATACGACGCCGTCAGCATCCACCACAGCAATGGCCATCGCAGGAATATGCGACTCCGCCACAGCCGCGTCGAGGGCTTCAAGTGCCGCCGGATCAAGCTCAGCGGCGTAACTGCCCGCTGGAAACAGCAAAACCGCTGCAAGAAGCAGCGCCATGGTAGCGCGCACTCCGGCAGCCAGGTTCCGCCGCCCTGAACAGCACTTATGCGAAATACTGGACAGCACTGCGGAACAGGCCCATATCGTAGCTCCCCGCTACGTTCCGGTAGAGATTTTCGCCAATGCGCTCACTGTGGCCCATCTTTCCGAAAATCCGGCCGTCCGGCGAAGTGATCCCCTCAACCG
The DNA here is from genome assembly GCA_014805015.1 of Clostridia bacterium. Taxonomy (GTDB): domain Bacteria; phylum Bacillota; class Clostridia; order Christensenellales; family Christensenellaceae; genus JAAUYQ01. The sequence continues at coordinate 5,794 of JAAUYQ010000087.1, forward strand.
CCCAGACGGAACCATTCGGATTCCAGTCAGTATCCATACTGGGCCTGCCGTCCTCGTCAACGTACTGGGTCGCAATCTGGCCGTTCTGCGCAAGTGCCGTCAGCACCTCTGGAGAAGCCAGGAATCGTCCCTCCCCATGGGATACTGGTACAGAATAGACCTCGCCCGGTTTTGTCCCAAGCAGCCACGGAGAGCGACAGTTCACAACGGCAGTTCGCACAATCATGGACTGGTGCCGCCCAATCGTATTCGCAGTAAGCGTAGGCGAAGTCTCGTCCGGCTGCCGGATTTCCCCGTACGGCACAAGCCCTGTCTTGATGAGTGCCTGGAAACCGTTGCAGATACCCAGCATGAGGCCATCTCTGTTTTTCAGAAGATCATGCACAGCGTCAGACACGCGCGGATTTCTGAGCAGCGAAACGATGAATTTCGCCGAACCCTCGGGTTCGTCGCCGCCTGAGAAACCACCAGGCAGAAAGACAATCTGCGCCTGCTGTATCAGTTTCTCCAGCTCTTCCACAGAAGCGCTGAGGTCGGCCGGGGTAAGGGTCCGCATCACCAGAATCTGTGGATCGAGGCCGCCGGCAATGCACGCCCGCGCTGAATCGTACTCGCAGTTGGTTCCGGGAAATACCGGGATCACCACGCGCGGACGCGCCAGAGCCGGTCCATGGTAGACAGGCGTCGCGCTCGGGACCGGCTGAATCTGCAGAGCTTCGCCGCCTTCCGTCTGCGTCGGATAAACGTCCGCAAGAACTGCCTCGCTCAGCGAGAGCAGATTGCTTACCTGCTCTTCATCACTGCCGATCCGGATGCGGGCAGCTGAAGTCGTGGTTCCGATCTGCTGCGCTTCTGGAATGTCAACCGGTGCCGTCAGTTCAGCCACAATGGTGCCGGCTGCCGCTTTCCACAAAAGGTCCTGCATGTCAGATTCAAAGCCGATGCCGTTTCCAAAGGACATATTGATAATGCCCTCTGCAGGTGTCCTCTCAACCGCCCAGGCGGCCCGCACCCTGCCTTCTGCTGCCAGCGCGAGCATCGCATCCCACGCCGCCTCGCGGTTTCCATCTGATCCGAACAGGTAGACCGGGCTGCCGGCAGTCTTGAATTCCGGCGACAGCACCGCTTTCGCATCAATCGGCGTCACAGCAAACGAAATCAGGGTAGGCGGCACATCGAGATCGAGAAAAGAGCCGCTCATCGAGTCCTTGCCGCCTATCGCCGGCCGCCCGTACTGCAGCTGCGCCACCAGAGCTCCAAGCAGTGCTGCAAACGGTAGTCCCCAGCGTTCCGGATCTTCGCCCGGTCGCCCGAAGAATTCCTGCATCGTAAGATACGCCTTTTTCCAGTCCCCGCCGGCTGCAACCAGCTTGGCGAGAGAAACCTCCACGCTCTCAAAAGCGCCCTGATACGGATTCGCGCTCATCACCGCAGGATCAAAAGCCCAGGACATGAGACTGGCCTGGGACGTCGTCTCGTCAGGTGCGACAGGCAAAAGTGCAGCCATCACCTGCGCCGGCGTTCTCTGCGAGCGCCCACCAAACGGCATGAGGACGGAGCCCGCGCCAACAGTACTGTCAAACCGTTCGGTGAGGCCGCGCCGGGACGCAAAGGCCAGGTCAGACGCTGCTTCGCGGAGCGAAGACGGCAGCGAAGACGGCTCACTGCCACGCGCAGGAACGCGCACGCCGGCCTGCCGGACAGCTCCGTTCGTATTCAGAAAGGCACGCGAAAGGTCGAGAACGGTCCTGCCCTGCCATTTCATGACCATTCGGGGTTCGGCCTGCACAGAAGCAACCGGATAGGCTTCAACGTTTTCCCGGGCCGCTGCCTCAGTGAACCGTTCAACGTCCCCCGGGGCCACAACGACGGCCATCCGCTCCTGGCTTTCTGAGATCGCCAGTTCTGTACCGTCAAGCCCTTCGTACTTTTTGCGGACAGCGTCAAGGTCAATTACCAGACCGTCGGCAAGCTCGCCTACCGCAACGGCAACGCCGCCGGCTCCGAAATCGTTGCACCGCTTGATCATGCCGGCCGCTTCCGGGTTACGGAAAAGGCGCTGCAGTTTCCGCTCTTCCGGAGCATTCCCCTTCTGCACTTCGCTCGCCATCGAGGAAAGCGAAGTGAGATCGTGCGTCTTCGAGGAGCCAGTCGCGCCGCCGATACCGTCCCGGCCGGTTCTGCCGCCGAGCAGGATGACGACATCTCCCGGCTCCGGCCGTTCCCGCCGCACTGCATCAGAGCGCACTGCACCGACCACAGCGCCGGTCTCCAGGTGCTTGGCAATATAGCCGGGATGGTACACTTCCGCCACATGACCGGTCGCAAGCCCGATCTGATTGCCGTACGAGGAGTACCCTTCCGCCGCTGTCTGCGCAATCCGCCGCTGCGGCAGCTTGCCTTTGAGCGTCCCGGCAAACGGCGCGCGTGGATCACCGCAGCCGGTGACGCGCATTGCTTGGTGCACGTAGGCCCGGCCGGACAGCGGGTCCCGGATGCAGCCGCCGATACAGGTCGCCGCGCCGCCAAACGGTTCAATCTCCGTCGGATGATTGTGCGTCTCATTCTTGAACATGAGAAGCCAGTCCTGCTCTGCGCCGTTCACGACGGCCGGAACATGAATCGAGCAGGCGTTCACTTCTTCACTCTCGTCGAGTTCCGGCAGCAGACCACGCTTCTTGAGCAGTTTTGAGCCGAGGGTTGCCATATCCATCAGAGTCACAGGCCGGCTGTTGGCGTCGTCCCCGTATACTTCCGAGCGTGCCTGCAGGTATTCCTCCCAGGCCCGGCTCACTTCCGGCTCCTCTATCTCCGGATCGCCCAGGTGCGTTCCGAATGTCGTGTGCCGGCAGTGATCAGACCAGTATGTATCCACAACCCGCACTTCTGTGATCGTTGGATCCCGGTGCTCCTCGTCACGGAAGTACGCCTGCAGAAAGGCCAGATCAGCGCTGTCCATAGCGAGTCCGAGCTCCCGGCGCACATCTTCGAGCCCGCGGCCGTCAAAGGCTGTAAACCCGGTCAGCGTTGCCACCATCGGTGCCGGCGTCAGCTCCTGCCGGAGCGTTTCCGGCTTCTCGGAAGACGCCTCCCGCGATTCCACCGGGTTGATCAGATGCGATCTCGCGGCTTCGAGATCCACCTCCGTGAGATCTCCCTGCAGAAGGTACACTTTGGCGCTCGCCGTCTCCGGACGCTCACCGCCTGTCAGCATGGCCACACACTGGGCCAGCGAGTCCGCCCGCTGATCAAACTGCCCCGGCAGCGCCTCAACTGCAAGCGTATGCCAGCCGTTTCCGGGGTCCGGGTACTGCTCGTCCCAGACAAAGTCGACCTGCGGTTCCGCCAGAACAGCGGTCCGGACCCGATCGTAAACCGGCTCGTCTATCCCCTCGAGGTCGTAGCGGTTGAGAATCCGGACCTGCTCAAGGGCGCGCAGTCCCAGAAACTCCCGCAGCTCCCGCTTCAGACGCTCCGCTTCGGGCGATAGTCCCGGTTTCTTTTCGGTGTAGGCTCGGAACACCATCAGATGCGGTCCTTCCCGTGCTGGTCGGCCTCAAGTGCCCGCCGGCCGATGTCGCGGCGCATATACGCCCCCTCAAATCGTACCTGCTCAGCAAGCCCGTACGCTTTTTGCACAGCTTCTTCCAGGGTATCCGCCACTGCTGTCACGCCGAGGACCCGGCCGCCGGCTGTCACAAGCCCGCCATCCTGCTCCCTTGCCCCGGCCACGAAAATCTCCTCGTCACTGCCCGGCTCCGGGAGCGAAATCGGGAACCCGCTGCCGTAGCTCTCTGGGTAGCCGCCAGAAGCCACGATGACGCAGCAGGCACTTTTGTCGCGGTTCCGGATCGTTTGCGGATCCAGCGTGCCGCCGCTCACAGCGAGCATGGCATCAAGCAGACTGGTCTCAAGCAGCGGCAGCACCACCTGCGCTTCCGGATCGCCGAACCGGCAGTTGTATTCAATCACTTTGGGGCCGTCCGGCGTCAGCATAAGCCCGAAATAGAGGCACCCCTTAAAGGGCCGGCCCTCCTCACGCATGCCGTCCACCGTCGGCTGAAAGATCTCGCGCATGCATTGCTCCGCAATCTCTTCGGTATAGTACGGATTCGGCGCAATGGTTCCCATACCGCCGGTATTGAGGCCCTGGTCGCCGTCAAGCGCCCGCTTATGGTCCATGGAAGAGACCATGGGCGCGACTGCACTGCCGTCCGTGAAAGCCAGCACGGAAACTTCCGGTCCGGTCAGAAATTCTTCTACCACAATCCGCTCTCCGCTTTTTCCGAACGCTTTTTCCTGCATCATGGCCCGCACGGCCGCTTCAGCCGCTTCGCGCGTTTCGCAGATCCGCACACCCTTACCAAGCGCCAGGCCGTCTGCCTTGACGACCACCGGCAGCGGGGCCTCGCGCACGTACGCAAGCGCTGCCTGCGGATCCTCGAACACCTCTGCGCTGCCCGTCGGAATACCGTTGCGATGCATGAATTCCTTGGCAAAAATCTTACTGCCTTCGAGCTGGGCAGCCGCTTTACGCGGACCGAAGCAGGCAGTGCCGGCCTGCTCCAGCGCATCCACGGCGCCGGCCACCAGCGGATCGTCCGGCGCAACGACCGCAAGGCCAATGTCATTTGCCTTGGCAAACTCCACCAGCGCCGCAATGTCCATGGCCGGTATGTCCACAAGCTCTGCGTCCCGCGCAATGCCGCCGTTCCCAGGCGCACAGTAGACCGTTTCCACGCGTGGATCCTCTTTCAGCTTGCGGATAATGGCGTGCTCACGTCCGCCGCTGCCAACGACCAGTATATTCATAAATAAATCCGGACAGCACTGCTGTCCGGCAATCTCCTTTCCTGCCCCGAGGGCGCTGCGTTCGAGACCGTCAGTGATGGAACAGACGCATGCCGGTGCAGGCCATGACCATATCGTGGTCATCGCAGGCCTGGATCACCAGATCATCCCGGATAGAGCCCCCAGGCTGCGCCACATATTTGACACCGCTGCGCCATGCCCGCTCGATGTTGTCTGAAAACGGGAAAAACGCATCACTTGCCAGGGCCGCATTCCGTCTACCGGCCAGCCACTCACGTTTTTCGTCTTCTGTAAGCGGCTCAGGCCGCACGGTGAAATAGCGCTGCCAGATGCCTTCTTCACAGACATCCTCTTCATTGCCGTTGATATAGCCGTCGATGACGTTGTCGCGGTCCGGCCGGCCGAGACTGTCCAGAAACGGCAGGTTCAGCACTTTCGGGTGCTGCCGCAGATGCCAGGTGTCAGCCTTAGTGCCGGCAAGCCGGGTGCAGTGTATGCGGCTCTGCTGACCTGCACCGACGCCGATAGCCTGCCCGTCCATGGCATAGCAGACGGAATTGGACTGCGTATACTTGAGCGTAATCAGCGCCACCAGAAGGTCCCGGACTGCTTCTTCAGGCAGGTCCCGGTTTTTCGTGACGATATTGGTCAGGTCCTCGGCAGTCGGCACGTACGTATTGTGGCCCTGTTCAAACGTGATGCCGAAGACATCCTTGGTCTCGGTTTCCGGGGGTACGTAGTCCGGATCGATGCGCACGATGTTATAGTTTCCCTTGCGTTTTTTCTTCAGAATCTCAAGTGCTTCCTCACTGTAGCCCGGAGCGATAATGCCGTCAGAGACCTCCCGGGCCAGGATCCGGGCTGTGACAGCATCGCACTCCGTGCTCAGGGCAACCCAGTCGCCAAAGGAAGACATCCGGTCTGTGCCGCGGGCCCGGGCATAGGCACAGGCAGCCGGCGACGAATCAAGGCCTTCAATATCATCGACCCAGCACGCTTTTTTCAGCGTGTCGCTGAGCGGAAGTCCAAGCGCCGCCGACGTCGGCGAGACGTGCTTGAACGAAGCCGCTGCCGGCAGACCGGTGACAGCCGAGAGTTCCTTCACAAGCTGCCAGGCGTTGAGCGCGTCCAGGAAATTGATGTACCCCGGTCTGCCGTTCAGAACCTCGACCGGCATGTCTCTGCCGTCCCGCATAAAGACGCGGGCCGGCTTCTGGTTTGGATTGCACCCGTACTTCAGCTCAAGCTCATCCATCAACAGTCTCCTCTGCCGCCGGGGCAGGACCGTCTGCCGCGGCGCTCGCATTGTCGGCAGCGCTTTCCGCTTCTGCGGCAGCCTTTTCTGCCGCCTCCTTCAGATAGTTGCCGTTCACAATGAAGGCTTTCATCTCCCGCGTGCTCAGATTCACGAAGGCCGCGTAAACCGAAACCCGGTTGTCCTCATTAAGCGAATCCCAGAGGGCTTCCGCGAGCTCCTGCGGTCCGGTCTGCGGCAAGTTTACGTACAGCGGTTCCCCTGTGAAGGAAGGCAGCGGCGAGCCGTCATCCTGGTATGTGCAGATAAACTGACCTGCGCCCGCCGGCGGATTCTCATATTCGAAGTATGCGCGGCAGCAGCAGGACGGATCACCGTCCAGAGCGCGGATAATAGAGAGCATATAGGAGCCGTCCGGCGAGAGGACGCCGGTGATGCGGGGTGTCCAGTTGGGATCATCCGGCTCAAACCGTCTGGCCGCGAGAGCCTGCTGCGCTGTCCAGCCGGCAGCGGCTGCCGAGCGCACTGAGTCTGTCTGATCGCCGTTGCTCACAACAGTGCGGCCGTCCCCCAGCTTCGCGACAGCATTGTAGATGATCAGGGACGGATCCTCCATTTTGCTCTCATCATATGCCTTTGTGCGGGCGCCGTCGTTGGTTTCCTCGAGAACGCGGTTGCGGCTGTTGGCGCTGCGTCCCATGATAAAGTAGGCAATCACGCCGTTTTCCCCGTCAGGACTCCTGCCGAGCAGAATTCCCCGGCCGGGATAGCGCTTCTGTTTCAGATACTGGAAAAGATCCTGCTTCATGAACTCGCGGCAGGGAGACTCCCACCTCTGCAGGCAGGGGAGGACTGCCGCACACTCCTTTCAGACCTGTCTCGTGCCTCCGGTTTTGTATCGTTAGACTGCAGCTTCAGTGCGAGACCAAGAAATAGCTGCTTCAGGCATTTTCCTGTGCCGGTCCGCCCTTTTTCCGGTTAAGCTCCGCGGCCACCATCTGGGCGGCCTGCGGCAGGATAACCCATTCTGCCTGTTCCATCACACGGCGCTGCAGCGTGGCCGGGCTGTCGTCCGGTTCCACCTCAACTGCTTTCTGCAGAATAATTTTACCACCGTCCGGGATTTCATTAACGTAGTGAACAGTTGCTCCGGTCACCTTGACGCCGTAGTCAAGAGCTGCCTTATGGACCTTCAGTCCGTAGAATCCTTTGCCGCAGAAGGATGGGATCAGCGACGGATGAATGTTGAGCACGGGCGCGTCAAACCGGCGCAGAAAGTCGGCACTCAGAATACCGAGAAAGCCGGCGAGGATACCCATGTCGATATCATTTTCCCGAAGTGCCGCCAGGACTTTTTCTTCAAAGCCCTCTTCTTTTCTGGGAATTACCACCGCCGGAATTCCGGCGCGCTCTGCCCGCTCAATGGCACCGATCCCCGGCTTGTCCGCAATTACGAGGGCAATCGTGCCGTCAGGCAGTGCTCCCGCCTGCTCAGCGTCTATGAGCGCTTGCAGGTTGGTGCCGCCTCCCGAGGCGAAAACTGCAATGCGTGCCCTGCTCATACGGACTGCTCCCGCACCACGCGTCCTATCCGCACCGGACGTGCCCCGGCTTCTTGGGCTGCCTTCATTATTTCCTGCTCCGCCTGCGGTGCACCGACCAGCACCATACCGATTCCCATGTTAAAGGTGTTAAGCATATCGCGCCTCGAGACTTGGCCGCGTGCAGCCACTGCGCAGAATATTCCGGGCACTTCCCAGGCCTCGTAGTCTATTTCCGCTTCGAGTCCGGCCGGCAGGCACCTCGGCAGATTCTCAATGAGTCCGCCGCCCGTTATGTGTGCGGCAGCGTGCAGGCCGCCGGTCTTCATGGCAGAGAGCACCGGCCGCACATAGATCTCTGTCGGCTGCAGCAGCTCCTCGCCAAGTGGTCTCTGCGTTTCTTCGAGCATCAGGCTGAGATCCGCGTTTTCAACATCAAAAACCTTGCGGACCAGCGAATACCCGTTTGAATGCAGGCCTGAGGACCGCAGCCCGATCAGGACGTCGCCTTCGCGGACGCGGCTGCTTCCGAGCATGTCTGCTTTATCCACAAGACCCACGGCAAAGCCGGCAAGGTCGTAATCGTCAGGCTCCATAAGGCCCGGATGCTCAGCCGTTTCGCCGCCAATGAGAGCGCAGCCGGCTTCGACGCAGCCTTCCGCGACCCCGGCTACAATCTCCGCCACCTTCTCCGGCACATTCTTCCCGATGGCGATGTAATCCAGAAAAAAGAGCGGCCGGGCACCGGCACAGACAATATCGTTGACGCACATGGCGACGCAGTCGATGCCGACCGTGACGTGCCGGCCCAGCAGCTGCGCAATACGGATCTTTGTGCCGACGCCGTCCGTTCCCGAAACCAGGCATGGCTCGCGCATTCCTGCATCCGGCAGGGCGAACACCCCGCCGAAATCCCCGACTTTGCCGGCGCCGGGAATCAGCGTGCGCTCGATATGTTTTTTCATCAGTTCGACGCCGCGGTAGCCCGCCGTGATATCCACGCCTGCAGCTGCATACGCGTCTGAAAAGCTGTCCTGCATCAGTCCTCCCCCGTCCAGCAGTAGGTGCACAGACTGCACGGATCAATGCCGATCGCCTGCCTAAGTCCGTCAAGCGACTGGTACTCCAGGGAATCAAAGCCCATCTGCGAGCAGATGTGCCGGCGCAGGCTGCGGCCCCGTTCGGTGCTTGTGTCTGTATATTCGTCCAGGTGCTCGTGCCCGCCGCCGCCTTCCAGCCTCTCCACGGTGGCTCGGGCCAGCAGCTCCATCTCGGAGTTGCTGCGGCTGAAGTTCAGGTAGCGGCAGGGAAACATGATCGGCGGGCAGGCAGAGCGCATATGTACTTCCCGGGCGCCGTTGTCAAACAGAAAGTCCACTGTCTCCCGCAGCTGCGTGCCCCGCACGATGGAATCGTCTACCAGCAGCAGTTTCTTGTCCTCAATGAGATCCCGCACCGGGATCTGCTTCATTTTGGCAACCTGATTGCGCACCGCCTGGTTTTCCGGCATAAAAGAGCGCGGCCAGGTTGGTGTGTATTTGACAAACGGCCGGGCAAAAGGAATCCCGGCTTCATGCGCATAGCCGATCGCGTGCGGCACGCCTGAATCCGGGACACCAGCCACATAATCCACGTCCGGCAGGGTTCCGCCCTGCCTCTCGGCCGCCGCCATCAGTCGGCCGTTGCGGTTGCGCATAACTTCCACGTTGACGCCTTCGTAGGCAGAGTTCGGGTAGCCGTAATAAGTCCAGAGGAAGGAGCACATCCGCATCTGAGAGCCAGGCTTCACAAGCGTTTCCCAGCCGTCCGGCGTGATCTTCACGATCTCGCCGGCTCCAAGCTCATGATCCGGCGCGTAGCCGAGCTTTTCGCCGGCAAACGACTCGAACGAGACGCTGTAGCCATCTTCCCCGCGTCCGATCAGCATCGGCAGGCGGCCGAGACGGTCGCGGGCGGCGACGATCCCATCTTCCTGCAGAATGAGGATCATCATGGTGCCGTCGATCACCTGCTGCGCATGCTGAATGCCCTCAACGAGGGTGGCTCGCTCGTTAATGAGCGCCGCGGTCAGTTCTGTGGAATTGACCGCACCTGAGCCCATAGCCATAAACTGCATGCCCTGTGGCGCGAGATAATTGTTGACGAGTTCCTCCGCATTGTTGATGATGCCGACCGTGGCAATCGCGAAAATTCCGAGGTGAGAGCGGACCAGAAGGGGCTGCGGATCCGAGTCGCTGATGCAGCCGATCCCCATATTGCCGCGGAACTTACTGCAGTCCGCTTCAAACTTCGTGCGGAACGGTGTGTTGGAAATGTTATGGATCTGCCGCTGGAAACCGTCCTGACTGTCATAGAATGCCAGGCCGCCGCGGCTGGTGCCGAGGTGTGAGTGGTAATCCACCCCGAAGAAAACGTCGTAGACTACGTCCCTTTTGGAAACTGCGCCGAATACGCCGCCCATAGGCTACTCCTCCCCGAAGACGCGCCGCATCATTTCCTGATACGCCTCTTCAACGTCCCCGAGGTCGCGCCGGAACCGGTCCTTATCGAGCTTTTCGCCCGTGGCTGCATCCCAGAACCGGCAGGTATCGGGAGAAATCTCGTCTGCAAGTACGATGCTGCCGTCCGGCAGCCTGCCAAATTCGAGCTTGAAATCCACCAGGCGCACCCCGCAGCCGGCAAAAAACTCGCGCAGAATGTCATTGACCTTAAGTGCCGCCTCCCGGATTTCCCGGACTTCGTCTTCCCCGGCAAGACCCAGGGCCAGGGCATGGGAAGTGTTGATCAGCGGATCGTGCAGTTCATCGTTCTTGTAGGAGAACTCGAAAGTGGGCTGCCCGAATTCGATGCCTTCCTCTACGCCGTAACGTCTCGCAAAAGATCCGGCAGAGATGTTGCGGACGATCACTTCCAGCGGCACGATGTCCACTTTTTTTACCACCGTGTCCCGGTCTGAAAGCTCCTTGACATAGTGCGTAGCGATTCCCTGCTCAGCAAGCATCTGCATGAGGAAGTTGCTCATACGGTTGTTGACGGCACCTTTGCCGCGGATAGTCCCTTTCTTCTCCCCGTCAAAAGCGGTCGCATCGTCCTTGTAGGACACAATCACCAGGGCTGGATCCTCTGTCTCGTAGACCCTTTTGGCCTTGCCCTCATATAACTGGTGCTTTTTTTCCATGTATTTCGCTAGCGCGCCTCCACGTCCCGGATCCCGGCATCACCGGCAAGTACTTTCTCGGCGCTGGCACGCCGCAGCTCCTCGAGGCTCGAAGCCAGCTGCGGCTCCGTCACAGCGAGAATCTGTGCTGCCAGCAGCGCTGCGTTCACTGCCGCATCCACGCCCACGCACGCAACCGGAATTCCCGGCGGCATCTGCACAGTGGAGAGCAGAGCGTCCACGCCATCCAGTGCCGCTGATTTCAGCGGCACGCCGATGACCGGCAGCGTCGTGCGCGCCGCGACAGCTCCAGCGAGATGCGCGGCCATGCCGGCTTCCGCAATCAGCACCCCGTAGCCTTCCTCACGTGCCTTCGCCGCGAACTCAGCCACTGCGTCCGGCGTCCTGTGGGCGCTCATCACGCGCGCTTCGCAGGGCACACCGAGCGACTTGAGTGTGTCCACAGTTTTGCTCGCCACAGGAAGATCGCTCGTACTTCCCATGATCACTGCAACTTTTTTCACCTATACCTCCAAGCTGCGCCGGCGCATCGCGTCGGACCCAGCATCTTCCATATCATTCTGTCCTGCGGCCCGACTGGCCTGGAATCTGCCCTGCCGACGGGCAAAAAAAACCGCAACCATCATAGCTGTCAAGCCCCATATATGCTACCATTGAGACCCAGGCGATGCAAGAAAGGGCTCGTCCTCCGAGCAGCTGGAGCACCTCGGTGCCGGAACCGCTCTGTTCTTGACTTAAAGTCAGCTTTAGCCTGTATGCTCGTATCTGGTGACGGTGTGTCAGAACAAACCGGAGACCGCAGCATAGCCCGGCAGGTCCGGCCTGGCCGCCATCCCTGATTTCTCCGCCTGTCTCCAGGGACAGACCGCGCCTCCAGAAAGGAAGAAATATGCCTATCATTAATGTGGACGTCGGCAAACTCTCCAGAGATCAGAAAAAAGAGCTGGTACACGAGATGACCAGTACGCTCGCGCGCATATCTGGCGTGCCAGAAGCGGCGATTGACGTCGTCATCCGAGAAAACGATCCGGACAACATTGGGGTCGGCGGCGTGCTGCTGAGCGACACAGAATCGTAGACGCTGGGGCAGCCAACCGGCCGGAACGCTCCGCCCATCCTCTGCCCCAAGTGAAAGACGGCCCGCAGGTGCTGTTCCCGCTTCCGGATGAAATCGCAGAACTGCAGGGCAGACCGTGCCGGAGGCATCGCAGCAGCGTCCCCGACATCCTAAGACTGAGGTCACAGCCCGGCCGGGAACAGACCGGCTGCGACCTCTTTTTTTGTGCCCTTTTTCAGGCCCTGCTGCCGACCTCGAGCAGGCTTAAGGCTGATCAGACCACCGCCAGGCGCAGTTCTGCCTGATCTCCCAGATACGGTGATAGCCTCAGATTACCGCTCCCGAGAATACACAAGCTTTAATGCCCAGATTACTACCCAGATTACTTTTCGGGCACTCGTCCCCATTTTTTCGTATTTGTATTCCGATTTGCATACTGTGTTATGCATGACAAAATTGTATTATTCGTCTGCAATTCATGTTAATATATTTGTACGGATCTTCGCAGTATCGTCTGATCTGTCATACAGGACACGGAAGGCGACGCCAGCAGCCGGACTTCCGGACATCAACATCGGGCTGTAGACCGTAGCTGGCCCAGAGTCTGCGCCTTTTGCTTTAGGACCGCAGGCATGGTGTCATCAGTAATCGTGTCAATTGGAGGGGACTGGATGACAGAAAGAAACAGCAGCGTGAGCAAACATTCTTCGCAGCCTGATGCAGCGCATCAGGCTGGCCCGGTCAGCAGCGGCCCCGTGGGCAACCTGCTCGCAGCCGGCCCTGAGGCAGCTGCACTCGACGCCGCGGCCAAAAGTATTCTGAGAGACAAAGATGTCATGGCGTACATTCTGCGCGGCTGCATCGCCGAGCTTCGGCCATACAGCATGGAGTGTGTGCGGGACTATTTTATGGACCCGGACACGCGCACAGACCTGCCGGTGCACGCCGACGAACGCTATGCGATCGAGACTATACGGCGGATGCGGTCCCTTGACCGGGAAAGCAAGGATCCTATCGAAGGTGCCACATACTACGATCTGCTGTGCAAGACCGGACTGCCAGAAGACGGGATGCCCGATACGGAAGCTGATCTGGTGACCGCCTCTCTCGATCCAGGAGTTCCCCTTCCCTACGAAGGTGTGGGCGGCGGCATCAGCCGGGATGAGATGCCAGCGCACAGGTCCTTCGCTCCGAGTCAGCTGCTCATAGCAGATTCGGAGATGCAGGTCAGATTCCGGTACGAGCGACTGCGCAGCTGCCGCGACACATACTACCGCGCGCGCGTCGTCAGCGAAGAACGCGGGGTGGACTTCACAGACAGCAATTATCAGAATATGCTTGGCGTGGCGAGTATATGGATATACCCCCGGCCGCCGGAGTCGTATGCAGCCCGGATCGCCGAGTGGCCGCTGAGGCACGAGGTCATGACCACCCAGGAGCGGAATGAGAGTCGCTCCCTGATCGCGGGCATGGCTCGTCCGGAGCGGTCCATAGACGTCTATTTGGGCTCAACCGAAGGGCACGTTACGGGCCCCCGAGCAGCAATCGAAATGATGCGCCTACTGCTGCTTCTCTTCACAGACACCGGAAAGACGCAGCAGGAAATCAGGGGCATTCTCGCAGATACTTATCGCATCCGTGATGCTGAGGGGCTTGCAGAAAGGAGCATAAACATGTCGAATCTTGCCTTGCAGTACTACGAACAAGGAGCCGATGAAGAACGGGCTAAGATGGAAGCGGAGTTCTCGAGGCTGAAAGAGGAAGTAAAGATCTCAAATCAGGAGGCAGAAACTTCAAAGCAGGAAACAGAAGCGTTAAAGCAGGAGGCAGAGACGCTGAGGCAGGAAGTCAAGCGACTGAAAGCGCAGCTTGCGGTCTCCGAACACAAGGCATAGATCGTTCTCCGCGAGTTATACTGACGAGCCGTGACATCTGCCAAATCAACGTGGCTTCCTGTGCCCACAGAACCGAGGCTGCCCGAGTCGAAGGCAAATCTTGATGCCCGTCAGTATAGCTGCTTATAGCGGATTTGGAGATGTAGGTCAGATTCCAGTACGAGCTGCTGCATAGCTACCGCGACATATTCTACCGCGCGTGAGTCGTCAGCGAAGAACTCAGAGTGGACTTCACAGACAGCAATTACCGGAATGTGCTTGATGAGGCGAGTATATGGATATACCCGCGGCCGCCGGAGTCGTATGCAGCCCGGATCGCCGAGTGGCCGCTGAGGCACGAGGTCATGACCACCCAGGAGCGGAACGAGTGCTGCTCCCTGATCGCTGGTATGACTCAGCCAGAGCGGTCCATAGACGTCTATTTAGGCTCAACCGAAGGGTACGTTGCGGGCCCCAGAGCAGCTGCGCCTGCTGCTGCTTCTCTTCACAGATGCTGGAAAGACGCAGCAGGAAATCAGGGGCATTCTCGCAGATGCTTGTCGCATCCGAGATGCTGAAGGGCTTGCAGAAAGGAGCATAAATATGTCGAATCTTGCCTTGCAGTACTACGAACAAGGAGCCGACGAAGAGCGAGCGAAGCTAAACAAGGAGTTCTCGAAGCTGAAAGCAGAGGCTGAAGCAGCAAAGCAGGAGGCTGAGACACGGAGGCTGGAAGTCAAGCGGCTGAAAGCGCTGCGTGCGGTATACGAGCGCGAGGCGTCGTCTCTCAGGGAAAAGCTTCTCTGATCTGAGCACTGGGAACTCCGATTCAATGAAGTCCGGAAGGTGGACCGCTTCTGGACACACTGAGGGTGGTCCAATCGTCGCTTCCCGCTCTATCGCTTCTGCGGAGCTGACAGAAAAGCTCTGCAATCCTGTTTCAGCATTTGTCTCCGGGCTGCAGCCGCAACACAGAGCGCCAATCGAGCAGAAGACCTTCCAAAGAAGGTCTTCTTTTTTTCATGACCAAAAGCGTCGGCTGGACGTCCTGCCGCGAAACAGGTGGCTCTTTCGGTCTGTCAGAAAGCATTCCTGCGCAAGGAATCGGCCGCGGTTTCCGTGCTGGCTCTGCGCACAGTCTCCGTTTCCGCTGGTGCCTGCAGCTGCGACGTTTCACCGAATCCACCGGCAGTTCCGATATTGTTATGCTATAATGCACGTATATCTTTCGGATTTCCAGTCTTCTGCCGGGCCATTCACTTACCAGCACCGTTCAGATCGTACAGCGGAATCAGGTACTGGCCCGTCAGGCAGCGGATACTGTCCTATCTCAAAGGAGTCTTTTTTGTGAAACAATCTCTTAGATTTCTTCTTGCAGTGCTTATTATGCTGTGTCCTGCCGTTCGGCCGGCCTTCGCTGCAGATATGCCTGAAAGCGCGATTATCAGCATCGAGTTCGCCCAAGCCGGTTCGCCAGGCGTGCTTTGTGCCGCCGTTTCCGGTGTCCCCGACGACATCGCCTCGGTCACCTGCACGGTCTGGTGCGACACCGAAGATACGCACAGCTATCCAGCTGAGAAGCACGAGGACGGATCCTGGCAGATCGAGGTTTCGAGCGCTGATCATGGTTTCCGTACCGGCACCTACAGGCTTATCGCCTGGACGGACAGCACAGAACCCCACAGAATTCTGGGGACGGCAACTGCAGAGCTGCAGTATACCGGTGGCGTGCTGACAGCCGAGCCGGCAGATGAGCAATACACGCAGATTGCTCTGCGCCTGACCGGAGCGGAGCTTCCGGCTGGAAGTCCAGTTTGGTTCCGCTCGGCCTCTGTACAGAATCCGGACGACTTCCGGGTCTATTTCGGTCACTTACAGCCGGACGGTTCCTATGCCGGCATGATGTTTCCGTCCCGGCATGGTGCTGCTGGCAACTATCATATTTCAGCATTCGTTCATTCCACTGAGATCGCCTGCACAGAAATCGAACTGCCCGGTTGCTCCAGTGCATCTGTCGAGGCCGACATGACAGATGTCTCGGCCGGTCTGTTCGAGATCCGGGCACACGCTGACGCACCTTCAGGCATCTTCCGCCTCTCGGCCGCTGTCTGGGCGTCGCCCGATCAGAGCGATATCGAGTGGCTCACCATGGAACAGTTCGGAGATTCCTGGATCACCCACACCTCCGCAGCTGCGCACGCCCACCGCTTCGGCACCTACAATGTGCACATCTATGCACGGCTCGGCAACGGTCTGCAGGCTCTTGCGGCTGCCCGAACTTTCCAGCTCGATCCGGTCCGGTATACGTATGTTGAGCAGCCGGCTCCTGGTGAGTACGTCATCACCATGCTTGGAACCGGCCTCCCTGCCGGCACCACCCTCCAGCTCCCGACCTGGAGCGAAGAAAACGGACAGGACGACCTTTACTGGTACACAGCCGTCGTCGGTGAGGACGGCTCCGTGCACTGCCCGCTGAATCTCTCGCTGCATGCAGCCTCGTCTCCGGTTTTCTTCACCCACGTGTATCATGGCAGCGAGGTTCTCGGCGCTGCAACCTACGATGTTCCTGATGTCTCTGAGCAGCCGTCTGTGCAGCTGCAGCTCAGCCGGGCCCGCCAGATGGTCTACGATGAAGTTGGCTACGATCTCCACAGTGTGTACCTGTGGACAGTGAATAACATCAAGTACACCCCGCGTCCCTGGCAGGAGCACGCTCCGGCCGGCTACACCAGAGAGCAGTGGTTTGCGCTCGAAGGATTCAACGAGCGCAAAGGCGACTGTTTCGTCTACGCAGCAGCCTTTGCCGAGCTGGCCCGCGGTCTTGGCTACGATGCGCAGTACGTCGAAGGTTATGTGTGGTCCGTCCGCGGGCTGTGGGCAGACCATGGTTTTGTCATTATCCGTCAGGATGGCGCCACATACGTCTGCGATCCGGAACTCCAGAGCGTCTCTACCAAGCCGCGGAATCTGTTCATGCAGCCGGTCGGCGGCAGCAGCGCTAAGTACAAATGGTAGATCGGGGCTTCCGCTTATCGAAGCGGGAGTACCCACGCCATAAAGATGACGAACTGCCCCGGCTGCAGTCTTGCAAGCTATTTGATATGTCCTGTTGGCGCACCTTCGTTATATAGAGTATAATGTTCTGTGTGTGGTTGGTTGTCCCGCCGTGGTGTTTCTGCGGTGGGACATCTACTTCTGCCGCAAAATCTGCCTGAAAGGGTGAGCGCCGGGGCGCTCAATGGAATATATGGAGTATAATTTCGACACAAAAGTTCAGTACATAAAGTTCCGGGTTTTGAGTGAAGTCGCCAAGCTGGCCTTCGAGGACAACCTCGAACAGGGTCTGCTCGGCATCCCGGAAATCATTTCACCTGGTCCGAATGCAACGATGCGCTGCTGCATTTACAAGGAACGAGCGATTCTGGGTGAGCGCATCAAAATGGCGATTGGCGGCGATGACGAAGTGGACAACGTAATCCAGGTGCTGACAATCGCCTGCGACGAGTGTCCGGTGTCGCAGATGGCCGTAGGCGACTCCTGCCGAGGCTGCCTGGCTCACCGCTGCAAGCGCAGCTGTCCGAAGGGTGCGATTGACGTCTATCCCGATCCGGGTACGACAGACCACAAAGCGCACATCGATCTCGACAAGTGTGTCCGCTGCGGGAAGTGCGCGGAAGTCTGTCCTTACAACGCCATCGTCAAGAATGAGCGTCCATGCGAACACGCCTGCCGCGCAGATGCCCTGCATATGGACGAGAACCAGAAAGCCTCAATCGATCATGAAAAATGCGTGCACTGCGGCCGCTGCGTCAATCAGTGCCCGTTTGGTGCTGTGGTCGACAAATCGGACATCCTTTCTGCCGTCCGCCTCCTTACGGGATCTGGAAACAATCAGAACTATCACGTGTACGCCGTCGTAGCACCGAGTATCGCCAGTCAGTTTCATGAGATCCGTCTCGGTCAGGTCGTGGCAGCAATCAAGGAACTCGGGTTCTATGACGTGGTGGAAGCAGCGCTGGGCGCAGACATTACTGCCTACAAGGAAGCCGAAGAACTGGCAGAGCGGGGCTTTATGACCTCATCATGCTGTCCGGCTTTCGTCACCCAGATTCGCAAACAGTTCCCAGAGCTGGCCAAGCACATCTCAAGCAACCTGTCCCCCATGGCACAGATCGCCCGCGAACTCAAGAAGGAAGATCCACAGGCCAAGGTGGTTTTCATCGGCCCCTGCATTGCCAAAAAGGCAGAGGGAAAGGAAGAACGCGTCAAGGAGCACATAGACTGCGTGATAACATTTGAAGAGATGGTCGCGCTGTTCGCTGCCAAGGGCGTGGAGCCCGATCAGCTCGAAGACGAGGAACTCGAAGATGCTTCTTTCTACGGCCGCATCTTCGCCCGGAGCGGCGGCGTCACGGACGCCGTAGCCCAGGCTATGAAGGAGCGCGGCCTCGATTTCGCCCTCAACCCGATCTCCTGTTCCGGCATTGATGAGTGCCGTACGGCACTGCTGAAGGCCAGCAAGGGCATTCTCAAAGAGAACTTCATTGAAGGAATGGCCTGCCGGGATGGCTGCATCGGCGGCCCGGTCGGCATGCTGCATGGTCCGAAAGACCGCCGTCAGGTGGACGTTTATGGCAAGGAAGCAAAACGCAGCACAATCAGTGAAGCAGTGAGCGGCATCCACGATCTCGACTGATTAAATCCCAGGAAGCTGAAACGCCCCCGGTGTTCCGTCTGGAGCACCGGGGGCGTTTTTCTTGGCCCGGAATCAGTAGAACTCGATCGTGCCGTCGTTCACGTTGTAGAGAACGTTGGTCTGTCCGTTCGGATCAAGCGTGATCCGGATCAGGATGATCTTCCCGTCGGTCACCGAATTATTGCCCATGGTCAGGGTCTGCACGCCGCTTTCACTGATCTCCGTATCCTGTACCTGCGCATACCCGATCGCTTCGAGGGCATCCACGTAGGCCTGCATATCCTCAGCACTAACACTCTCGTAGGTCACGCTCTTATACGAGTTCCCGTTCTCAAAACCCGTCTTGGTGTCCGTGATTTTCTTGCTGCCCACCGCAGTGTAAAGCGTTGGGATCTGGTCCTCCCCGACGCGGAAGAAATCGTCCTTGCCGGAGGAGCAGGCCGCCAGCAGCATCACTGCAGCCAGCACCAGTGCCAGCCAACTCCATTTCCTGTGCATTCCTGCTCCTTTCCGCCCCTGCAGCTCAGAAGATAACCTTATCGTTTGTCTCCTGCACCACGAGGTCCAGGAAGTCCTTGGGCGTCATGTTCCCAATCTCCCCGACACCGCGCTTGCGGACAGCAAAAGTCCCGTCTGCCACTTCCTTTTCGCCGGCAACCAGCATATATGGAATGCGCTCAAGGCGTGCCTCACGGATTTTGTAGCCGATCTTTTCCTGGCGGTCATCAAAGGTGGTCCGGATGCCCTCATCTTCAAGCAGTTCCTTGAACGACCGGCAGTGATCTGCCGCGGCGTCCGTGATATTCATGATCCGGACCTGCTCGCTCATCAGCCAAAGCGGCAGTGCCCCTTTGTACTTCTCGATCAGCATGGCCAGGGTACGCTCGTAGGAGCCGATCGAGGAGCGGTGAATGATATATGGCGTCTTTTTCTGACCATCCGCATCCACATAGGTCATATTGAACCGCTCGGCCAGGGAGAAATCAATCTGCACCGTGATAAGCGTATCCTCCTTGCCGTACACGTTGCGGGTCTGAATGTCGAGTTTCGGTCCATAGAAGGCAGCTTCCCCCTCCGCTTCCACGTACTCGAGGCCGGCATCATCAAGGATAGTGCGCATAGCGCCCTGGACCCGTTCCCACTCTTCCTCGCTGCCAATGTACTTGCTGCGATTGTTGGGATCCCACTTGGAGAACCGGTACCAGACATCGTCTTCGATCCCCAGCACACCCATGTTGTAGCTGATCAGATCAAGGACGTTCATAAACTCATCCTCAAGCTGCTCCGGCGTGCAGACAATATGGCCCTCGGAAAGCGTGAACTGCCGCACCCGCGTCAGACCGTGCATCTCCCCCGAGGCCTCATTGCGGAACAGCACCGAGGTTTCCCCGTAGCGGCACGGCAGGTCCTTATACGAATGATGCCCGGCATTGTACACTTCGTACTGGAACGGACAGGTCATCGGCCGCAGCGCCAGCACTTCCTTGTCGCCTTCGCTCTCAAGCACGAACATGCCGTCCTTGTAGTGATCCCAGTGCCCTGAGATCTTGTACAGATCGTTCTTGGCCATGTACGGCGTTTTGGTCAGCATGTAACCGCGGCGCTGCTCCTCGTCTTCGACGAAGCGCTGCAGAATCTGCATCACACGGGCGCCCTTGGGCATCAGCAGCGGCAGACCCTGTCCGACGAGCGGACTGGTCGTGAAGTACTGCAGTTCCCGTCCCAGCTTGTTGTGATCGCGCTCAACCGCTTCTTTCAGCTGGTTCAGGTGTTCTTCGACCTGCTTTTCAGTCGGATAGGCGACGCCGTAGATCCGGTTGAGCATCTTGTTATGCTCATCACCGCGCCAGTAGGCCCCTGCTGTCCTGAGCAGCTTCGGGAAGCGCACGCGTCCGGTCGAGGGCAGGTGAGGCCCGGCGCACAGATCCGTGAACTCTCCCTGCGTATAGAAGGAAATCTCCGCATCTTCCGGCAGGTCCTCAATCAGCTCGACCTTGTAGTCTTCACCCTGCTCTTTCATCCGCGCGATTGCTTCGTCCCGCGGCAGCGTGAAGCGCTTGATCGGCAGATTTTCCTGCACAATCTTCTTCATTTCCTTCTCGAGTTTCTGCAGATCCTCGTTTGTAAAGGAAGTTTCCGGATCGAAGTCATAGTAGAAGCCAGTGTCCGTCGCCGGTCCGATAGCCAGCTTGGTGTCCGGGTACAGCCGTTTCACCGCCTGCGCCAGCACGTGCGACGCCGTATGCCAGAGCGCTTTTTTGCCTTCCGGATCATCAAAGGTAAGCAGTTCGATCCGCTCACCGTCATGAAGCGGCAGAGCGGCATCGCGGGCTTCGCCGTCCGCTTTCAGCGCCACAACAGATTTCTCGAGCTTTTTGGATATGCTTCGGGCCAGATCAAGGCCGGTTGCACCCGCTTCCAGCTCACGTTCGCTCCCGTCGGGAAGTATGACTTTCATAGGGGTCCTCCTGCTGAATTATCTGGGTGCCAGCTCAACGGAGTTGTTGAGGTACAGAAAATACATGGATTTGTCTTTGTTCCAGTCCGGCTTATCCCGGACGATGTTTGCCACTGTCTTCGAGAGCGCTCCGGACAGCGCGTCAATGCCGTCTCTGTACAGCAGCGAAATATCGGCATGACGGCGGAAAACGTACGCCATCTCGGTCATCAGGTCGCGCTTGATCTGCGCAGCAGCTTCCTTTGGAAAGACCTCGCGCAGTCTGTCCACGGCACCGTTCGAGGCAAGCCGCCCCTTATAGTAACGCAGGAACGTCTCGAGGCACTCAGCGGCGCCGCCGCCCTCAAGGTGGAAGAGTATGACAAAATACAGATGCCACTTGAAGTCCACGTTGACCAGCCGCTGAATCGTGACCGCCATCGTGTCGATAAAGCCGTTCTTCGTCGATATCTCGCGCTCAATCTCCACCGGTTCGCGGAAGGAAATCTCCTGCCGGGACAGATTACCGGTCAGATAGAAAGTGTCCATCATGACCCGTCCGAAATCCTCCATCTGCGCGGCATTGTTCACGACAAAGATATACTCGATAATGCTGTCGCAGATCTCCGTAAACTGCACGATAAAGCCCAGCTCACTTTTCATTTTGCGGGCGAAGATATCGTGCACGAGTTTGGAGAGCATCGTCTGGATCGTCTCTTTCCGGTAGTACATCTGGGAGTTGTCCTCCCTTTTGTACCGCTTGTAGAGCGTATGCAGCTGCCGGTCGACCATATCGAGGTTTTCCTTGATTGACATCATAGCCTCGGATACCTGGTCCTGGGCCATGAAGTAGGACGGATTCTTGTATATGATCTTATGCTCGATCTCGCTCCAGAACATGTCGATCATGGACTTGATCTGGACCTCAAAGTTCACGCGGATGTTGCGTCCGCCTTCCTTGTCCTCGTAACGGCCGTCGATCTTGTAGATGTCGAAGCCGTTTTTCTGCTTGACCGGCTGCTGCTCCGAGAGTTTGAAGCGTATCTTCGGATAATCCTCGTTGTAGTAATAGATCTGATCGTCGGTCAGCGGAAAGAGATCAAGAAAAAGCGAGTATACGTAGGCCTCATCCTCCGTAAACTTGCACTCTATCCGGAGGCCGATCACATCCTGGATGTTGGCAACGATCTCTTCCTTGGTGGTGTGCAGCCGGTAGTAGCTGTTGCGGATCAGCTTTTCACGCAGGCTCTCCGCGCTTTTGACACGTCCGGTCACGGAAAGCGTGTACTCCGACTTCGCGACCACAATCTTCTCGAGCTGCGTCTGCAGCGTGCGGGCAATTTCCTTGTAGTGCGGCCGCGTCTCTCTGTAGTAGTCGACCACATCGTCGACATACTTAAATATATCCAATCCGGACTACCTCAGTTTTATCCGGCGCAGCTTATGCGCCTTGCTTTCTTCCCCGTGCGGGCAGCTGCCGCTTCGTCCCCAAATGTCTGAGCCGTTTGCCGATCAGTGCCAGGCAGTTATCAGAAACTTGTGATACGCCGGACTCTCCTGCCGAGCGCCTCAAGCTGCCCGGCCAGTCTGTCTGCCGCGGCCGTCGAACCCGATATCTTGACAAATTCATTGACGTTTGAAGCAATCGGGCCGTATTCCGGGCTGGTGAGCTCGGGGCCGGTGAAACAGTTATAGTGCGGCACTGGCGTATTCACTGTCTTGTTGACCTTCGTGACAAACAGCGGATCACAGGTGCCGGCATACAGCACCTGGTCCTGGGGATGCCGGTTCATATACCGCGCTGCCTTATCGGCGCTGCTTTCCGGACCGCCGCAGTGCACATGGGTCACGTGGCGATCTGTCCGGTTAAGCCATGCCGGTGTGGGTGGCACTGCCCGTTTGTGGGCGCTGCGGTCGTAGAGCGATATGAGCCGCTCCTCCACATCAGCTTCGACGGGCCAGCCGCGCAGAAAGCGGCAGATGTCCCGGTAGGTGACTTTCAGCTCTGACTCATCGTCTTCTGAGATGCCGAGGCCGGCCGCCGGTTTCTTATCGAGTACCGCCTGCGGAGCTCCGAGGCGGGCGGAAAGCGCAAAGATGTCGTCTTTGATCAGCTGCCCGATCGGGTTGAAATCGGTTCCGCCGTCCCCGTACTTCGTATAAAAGCCGGTAACTGCCTCTGAACAGTGATCTGTGCCTGCAACCAGAAGACCCTGCGCGAACGCATATTGATACATCATGCGCAGCCGCGGCTGCAGATTGCCGAGTACATACACGTCCGCCGTAAATGCGGGTATTTCTTCCAGCGTCCTGACGCAGGCTTTGTACGCAGGGCCAATATTCAGCGTGTATACCTCCGCATCCGGATAGATCTCACCTATTCGCCGGCAGCAGGCTTCCGCGTCAGCAATATCCTTCTGCTCGCCGTTCGGCAGCATGACCGCTACCAGGCGCCATGCTTTGTCACGGCAGACGCCGGCAAGCAGCGCTCCCACGAGAAAACTGTCTATGCCTCCGGACATGCCGATGACAGCGCCGCCGGCATGGGCGGCCCCGATGTACTCGCCAATGAAGCGGCAGATCTCTGCCTCCACTTTGTCCAGGAAATCCTGCTCGCCCTCGCGGGCGAAATTCGGCTGCAGCGCGTTCAGTATCTCGCGCTGTTTCAGGGCTTTCACCGCTCTGTCCTTCCTTCCAAACACACAAAAAAGCACGCTCGGCGCCTTGGACGCCCTGCGCATACCCAATCTGATCAAAAGTATAGCAGTTTTCAGCGACCGCAACAACGGTCCGCCAGCAGGCAGCATCGCGCACCAGACGATCGTGCACGCCCTCACGCAGCTGATGGAAGAATGAGCAGGGCGGCGAGTCGCTGGGAGATCTGAAGGAGTCCAGCTGCGCCTGCTAACCCTGCCCCGCGTCCATCGCCCCGCCATGTCGGGCGCTGGGTAATCTGCCGCAAAGCAGAAAATCAGGAAGCGAAACGTGATGGATAACGTCGCCCGCTGCGAAGGAATTCCGTCACAGAAAGCAGCGGGCGCAATTGGCAGCGGGTTTCCCCTGCTGCTGCCTGACAGAATCGTACCGGCAGCGGAAAGGGCCGGTACAGCGCGCCACATAAGCGAGCCGGAAAAGAAAGGCTTCAGAAGCGCATCGCCGGTGCAGGACAGATTTGCAGCAGTCTTCAGATCTCGCCTGTCTGCCGCCGCCAGCGCACTGTTCTCACATTCCTCCGCGCAGGTTCAGCGGTCCCGCGTACCGCTTTCCACGGCGGGCCGGATCACCTCACTTGAAATCTATCAGGTTCAGGCCAATCTCTTCAGAGTACTTACGATCTATTTCAGCGTCAATGATACTCAGCACGATTTCGCTGGTCGCGCTTATGCACGCGTTGTTTAAGTGTCCGCCCACCGTACCGCAGTCGCCGTTTGCAGCGCACATGTGAATGTGCGCATACGGCTCCGATTCCATGCAGCTCAATGTACCGTTAAGTGACAGGATTTCATGGTCACCGGTGAAAGTCTTGGACGTGTACTCTTTTGTTCCAGGATGGAAGACGCCGATCGTAAAGTTGTCTGTCGCTCCGATTCCGCTTACCGAGGCTGCTGCAATCTTTTCCGCCGCGGCGATGGTCAGCAACGACTCTACGATCTCCTCGCCTTTATCTATTCTGGCTACAATTCTGCCATCTGATATCTTGTATTCCACAATAAAAGCTCCCCTCGATCTTATTTCACCCGCTGGCTTTCGGCACACACGCGAACGCTCGCGCTGCTGTTCGGCGAACAGCAGCGCCCGCAGCCAGTGCCCAGTACTGTAGCGGTTTGGCACGCACGTACTGCTGCTTGAGAAACGAAATTCATGAGCTGCCCAGACTGAATCTGTTGCAGACTGGGCACCAGTAAGTCCGCCGACTGGTGGACATTCAAGCCGATTCTTTCGCGGTGCCATGTGTTCTGGTCGTCGTTTTCAGGATTTCAATGTTCAGATTGTTCAAGAGTCCCATCGTCCGGGTATAAGTCATCGAATCCGCCATACCATTGACGAGCCGGATGCCGATTTCATCGTTCCCTTTGTCTGCCTGCGCAACCAGGTGTTCGACTGGATGGAAAGGAGCACCGTTGTCCCGCAGCCGCACTTTGATGCGGTCCGGCTTATCGAGAATGCACACGTCCAGCCATCTCTTTTCCCCTGGTTTGAACGCATGCTTCACTACATTGCCCGCCATTTCTTCGATGCTGAGAGACAGCACATCAAGCGTTCGCTGATCAATATCGCGCGAACGGCCGAATTTATGAATGCCCTCTGCAATCCGCACGACATCACTCATATCGTTGCCGATAGACAGATCAAGGCGGTCGTGCGGATCCCCGCCGAAAGACTCTGCTACGATCACATAATCTGAAAGATGCCGCGGGAAACGGCCAAGGCGGACGCCCGTTACAATGAGCACAATGAGAATTGTGGACACGTCAGCCAGCACAAAGGAAAGCCACACACCGAGAGCACCCATCACAGGCAGCAGCAGGGCAGCAAACAGCAGAATCAGCGCCAGGCGCTCCAGCACGCAGATAACCGCAGCCATCCCGACCCGTTCACTGCCCTGATAGAACGAAATGAGAACATTCACAATCAGCGAGAAGGGCATGCCCACCGCAAAGAAACGGACCGCTGTGGCGGCCATATCAAAGGACTCTGTTCCGCTCAGTCCCAGAATTTCCGGCAGTATGGGCGCCAGAAAGAACAGAAGCACGGCCACAATCAGGTTGATCACAAGTCCGCGCCGGAATGCTGCCTTCAGAACGGAAGCCAGCGCCTCCCGGTCTTCCTCACCGTAGAACATACCAACGATGGGGACACTGGCCTGGGCCAGCCCCAGTATAAAGGCCCCAAACAGATTGCTCGCTGTCGTCCGGACGTTGAAAGCTGCGAGGGCTGCTGTCCCGATGGCTACGGCCAGCATGTTGTTTAGAACCGTGACCTGCACGGTGTCGCAGATACGGGAGAGCGCCGTCGGCGCCCCCGTATAGATCATGGAGCCGATATCGCGGCCGTGCCGCGGCGGTTTCACCAGGTGAAGCGAGGCATGCGGACGCCGGAAATGGGTCAGCGCTACAGCCAGGGCGCAGCAGTAAGCAATTGTCGTTGCCAGTGCCATACCAAACAGGCCCAGATGGAACACCGTCACCATAACCAGGTCCAGCACCACGTTCACAACGCTCATCACGCCGATCGTGATCAGAGGCAGCCGCGGCGAGCCGTCGATTTTGACAAACGCCGTCATCGTCGTGGTCAGCATCGTTGGGATGGCACCCCAGAAGTATCCCTGCAGATACTCGACCGTAGGGGCTACCAGCTCATCCGAGGCGCCCAGCATCCGCGCAATGGGCTCGGTAAACAGCAGACCAGCAGCAGTGAGGACCACACCGACAATCAGAACAAAGTAGACTGCCTGCGAGAAGATGCTCTGCAGCCGCTCCGTATCGCTGCGACCGAGCGCCTGTGCAGCCAGAGCCGTTCCGCCGCCGGACGAAATATTACCGCACGCGGAAAAAATAAGGGACATCGGGCCCACCAGACTCATGACGCCGAGGCCGGTCTCTCCAAAAAACTGACCGACGATGACGTTATCGATAAGCATACCCAACGTCGCAGACAGTGCTGACAGAATCGAGACCAGAACGAAGGACCCGTAGAGCTTATTTACGATATAGTCAGTTCTCATGATTGCTAAGCAGTCAGTTCCTAGACCTTCTGCAGTCCACTCAGACCGCGGCAGCCGCTGCTCGGGCGTTGGCCGCTGTTATCCCGTTCAGTATATTGTCCGCGAGCAGCAGATCATTGAAGTACTGCTTCATCTGCTGGATATCACCCAGACCATAATTTTCGATCATAGCCAGCATCAGGACAGTGTAGGCCACCCGATAGGCCAGGAACAGTGGCAGCAGATCCCACAGTTCTTCCGGCAGCTTGTGGTTCAGTTCATAGCCGTAGCGAAAGTGCGGCAGCAGTTCCTCTTCGAGGACTGTCCTCGCATCCCGCCCGAATCCAAATCCCTGCAGGAAACTCGATGAAATAAAGCTGGCGATGTCGTACAGGTAGTTAGCGTAGCAGCATCCGTCGAAATCAAACAGCCATACATTGTTTGCTTCCACAAAGAAGTTGTTGGCGTGAAAATCACCGTGACATAGTCCATAGGTGCCCAGCGTATCCGGCAGCTCGCTGACAGCCTTCTCCACCGCACTGACGCGTTCCTGGATCTCCGGACTGAGGCGATCCCAGGCAACTTCCTTCTGTTCGCGGAACTGCTCCAGCTGCGTGCGGCGTTTGTAGTGCATGCCGAGCGAACGCTCCTCCGTGGACACATGATGGATGGTGCCAAGGAGATCGCCCACGCAAACGAAGAACATCGGCGTAAAATTCACGACTTCCTGCACGTTGCCGCGTGCAGTGCGGAACATGCTGGTCCTGTAAGTGACACCGTCAATCTCGAATTCCTCCAGCAGACGTCCTTTTTTGGAAATGTTTGGTTCGCAGATTGTCTGCTTGAACTGCTTCAGGTCGTCCACCCACATGAGCTCACTCACGATCTCCTGACGGCTCTTGCGGGGCGTCATACTGATCCGGATCATGTACGGACTCCCCGGAAAGATAATCGCATAGTTCTGCGTCGAAAAATGAATGACACCGTCGTTGATATCGACGCCATACAGATCTTCCAGGTACTTGCCTATCGACTGCTTGAGCTGTTCGTCCATTC
>JAAUYQ010000088.1 GCA_014805015.1 Clostridia bacterium
GCACAGGCGGACAGCTCTTTGGTCGGCAGGGTATACGCGCTGCATAAATGTGACGTCAAACATTTCAAGCAGAAAGTCCACACGAAGTCCCCGCGGCCCCCTCAGCAAGGCCTACTTGATGCGACCACTCAAACACGCTAAAATGCATAACAAAGAATCCCCCTTCGGTTATGTTTGTCTACTTACCCTATCGGGATTCTTTTGTTTTTCTTTACACTATGAGGACATTGAATCCCCCTCTTTTTACCAAGACCCAGAGAAAACTGGGTCGCTTAGAATATGAGTTGTATATGAAGCTGAGGCTTGTGTCAACTATTTTCGGAAAGAGCCATATCTCTCTGATGCAGTATGAAATGGCATGCCGATGTATTGAATTGCAGCACATGACCGACAGTCAGGATAACGCTGAAAGCAGATAAGATGTGCCGTTTCGGCCCATCCACGGAACGGAACATGAACGGACGAAGCTTTGATGCCGTCTGGGTCGGCAAGGCATTCAGGTCAGATGCATTCTACCCTCCTGTATTTCTGATTCTTGCTTCTTGGTTTGTCTGGAATCGTCCGCGCTATCAGATTCTGCTCCAGAGCAGGGTTGAGATAGTTTGTCCGGAAGGTTGGTCTATGAGCAAGGCCAAGCCGCTTCATGATCTCAGCCGCAGATAGCGTATCGTTCCCAAGAGCAGACAGCAGGCGCTCGACGGGCGTCATATCTTGGTCGCTTACTTGGTCGGTATCTTGGTCGGTAGGGTGACTAAAATGCGATGCTTCTTTCAGGCTGCCGCTGATGATCTCCAGCATGAACTCTACAAAAACCGCGCTGTCTGTCTGCTGATCTGCCAGGGCAAGCGCATCGTAGTATTCTTGTTGCCGGGACTGGATCAGATCTTCCACTGGCAGCCAGAAGAACAGATCTTTCCAATTCCCCAGTAGCAGACTGTGCCACATCCGCCCCATGCGGCCGTTGCCGTCGGCAAATGGGTGAATGAACTCGAACTCATAGTGAAACACAGCGCTCTTGATCAGCGGATGCAGTTCCGACTGCTGGTACCATTCAAAGAGATTATGGACATGCGTCGGCACAAGATGCGATGGGGGCGCCATATGAATAAGTGCTTCACCGGCAAAGACGCCGACCCCTTTGGACCGGAACTTTCCATTCTCCGGCACAAGGCCATCCATCATGAGAGAGTGCGCTTTCAGAAGATCATCTACCGAAGATGGATCGAGCTGTAACATAAGATCGTAGGCCTCGTATGCATTCTGGACTTCTCTGATCTCGTTCGGATTGCCAAGGACACGCTTGCCGTCGAGAATGGCCGTCACCTGTTCCAGTGAAAGTGAATTGTGCTCGATGGCAAGCGAAGAGTGAATCGTCCGGATGCGGTTCGCTCGGCGCAGGCGCGGGCTGGGTGTCCCATCCTGCTCGACTGTAATCCGTCCAATCTGTTCGCTGATCTCTGAAATCAGTAATGTCATTCTATCCGTCATATGAAACGGCGGCTTGTAATCACCCATGAGCAAGTTCCTGCGATTGATTGCACCAAGAGACGGCTTGATCGATATCTAACTCCATCCTATTAACCAATACCCAAATCTGGTTCCGGCAAAAGCTGCTTTTTGATATACTAATTGCGGTTTTTGGAGTCCGAAAAAAGGAGGAGCCATGAAGCACCTGCTTGATCCAATGGATCTGACAACAGAAGAGATTGACCGCATTCTAGAATTGGCAGATCAGATGATCGCTGACCCAGACGCTTATGCGGAGTTGTGTCGTCGTAAGAAGTTGGCGACACTTTTTTTTGAACCTTCGACGCGCACCCGTCTCAGCTTTGAAGCGGCTATGCTGGAGCTCGGCGGCGACGTGATCGGCTTTGCTGGTGCAGACAACAGCTCAGCGGCAAAGGGTGAGAGCGTGCTAGACACTGTCCGTACGGTAGAGAACTATGCTGACATTATCGCTATGCGCCACCCCAAGGAAGGTGCTGCCAAGGCGGCCTCGATGAAAGCACACGTGCCGCTGATCAATGCGGGTGACGGCGGTCACCAGCACCCGACGCAGACGCTTACCGACCTGATGACGATCCATGCCCTGAAGGGACGGCTCGGAGATCTTAAGTTTGGCCGCACGGTACACTCGCTTATCCGCGCTATGACCAGGTACCCAGGAAATCGCTTTATCTTCATATCTCCCAAGGAACTGAAAGTGCCGCGATACGTAAAAGAGGACGTGCTCCGAAGCGAGGGCAGCCGCGGCTACAAGCAGTTCGAGGAGCTGGATAAGACCATAGGGGATCTGGACATTCTGTATATGACGCGTGTGCAGGCAGAGCGCTTCTTTAATGAAGAAGACTACATCCGTCTGCGGGACAGCTATGTGCTGAACAAGGAGAAGCTCAAAAAAGCCAAGGACGACATGATTATCATGCACCCGCTGCCGCGCGTAAACGAAATAGCGGCGGAGGTAGATGATGATCCGCGGGCAGTATACTTTGAACAGGTACGTTATGGTAAGTATGTCCGGATGGCGCTGATTGCCAAGATGCTGGGGGTAGCCTGATGCTGAGTGTAGACAGTCTAGAAAAGGGTGTTGTCATTGACCATATCCAGGCGGGTCGGAGTATGGAGATCTACCAGCTGCTGAACCTGGACGCGCTGGACAGCTGTGTAGCTATTATAAAGAACGTCAAAAGCAACCGCATGGGCCGCAAGGATATCATTAAGATAGAAGACCGCGTGGATACGGACCTTGAGGCGCTGGGATTCCTGGATCAGAATATTACCGTAAATATTATTGAAGATGGTAGCATAACCCGTAAGATGAAGCTGACCCTCCCGGAACGGGTGCGCAACATAATCCGCTGCCGCAATCCCCGCTGCATCACGTCTGTCGAATCGAGTCTGCCGCATGAATTTGTGCTGGCAGATCCCGAACGCGGCGTATACCGGTGTATATATTGTGAGCAGGAAGCGGAAATGCACAGGCACGGCAGCCGCCGGCACTGAGAGCATATCTGGCGGCCTTGGGAGAGGCGCTTGTCGCGCCTCCCAGGGCGGCTCAGATCCAAAAATCAGGAAGACTGCTTTTTTCCGAAAATACTGGCGATATCACCGTAGAGCGCTGCAGCTCCATAGAGAAGCATGCAGATACCGATCATAAGCCCCATGACCCAGCCAGAGAAGGCCATGCAGACCAAAATGAGCACGCCGAGAACCAGCTCAGCTGTAGCAATAGCGATCGTCCGGTTGTCTGCAGGTGCCTCGCCGTTGCGGGTTGCCCGAAGACCATTAATTCCCGTCCACAGTACCCAGATACCAACTACAAGCGGCAGGAGCCAGCGTGATGCCGGATAGGCAAACACCAGGAGCAGGATGCCGATAATGATTTCGACGATAAACCAGCCAAGGGCCGTCTGTGAGCGGCCAAGCGAGAACTGCACGCAGCCGTATACGCCGTAGATAAGAACGAGTATTCCGGCTGTAATCGTGATGCCAACAAGCGCGGAGCGCGGGTTGGCAATAAAGATAATGCCAAAGATTAAGATGGCCAGGTTAAGGATTATGCGCATCGGCCGGTGCGACATCAGGGTGGTGAAATAATTCATAGGCAATGTGTTTGGAGGATGCGGTCTGCAGCACCCTCGTTTCCTCCTTATATCTCAATTATAGGGGCGGATGGCTTCGAAATACAGACGGGACAATCAGTCGAGCATTCGCTTGTCCGTGTCATTCAAGCACGCACCCTCTGATTGCCGTCTGTATCAGTCTCAGCCTTTCGTGCGCCACTCTTGCAGTGGCCGCTTCCGATTCCCAAGACGTCGAAGGCTGCAGCGATCCAATCTCAATGAATCTGCTTTGCTGCCAACGTTACAAGACAGCTGCAAGCCCGATTTTACCCGTTGAGCCTTCTGGCAAGCCGCACCAAGTCGGAAATTGTGGGAACGGCTCCACTGATCCCGTACTTTTCCCGCTGCGCATCCGTGAGCTGGAGCTGACCATTCAAGGCTTTTGCCACGATGACCAGGTCCGCGATGGTGAAGCCGGTGCCGGGCGCGCTGACGGGTCCAATCGTGTACAGGCCTTCAATCTCACCTTCGTCTGAGTCGATCAGCACGTAGTGCTGTCCTTTCTGCACCAGAGCTGTTTTCTGACTTTCCAGATTGATTGCATGTCCAGCGCTGTCAAACGGCACGAGGATTTTGTCCTGTGTGAGATAGAACAGGAAGTTGAGCGCGATCCACGGATAGCCTAAGAACTCACGGTACGGATCCACGTCGAAATCCAGTACCTGCACAGGGTGATTCGGGAGCTGACTGCAGACAGTGTCCCAACTGGCATTGATCGTGGGTGGATTGAGATCGCTGTCAGTGGGGGCCTCAAAAGTTCCAACATCTGCAAGGCCGATGCAGATGCCGTCGATGAAGGCTGCCATATGCTGACCTTCCTGAATTGGCGCGTGAACGGAAGCCTCTGCGTCGATCGCCGTGCCATCCTGTCTGAAGCCAATACAGACCAGGTCGTCATAGACCTGCGGTGCGATAAGATACACGACAATCCAGGGCAGGTCCTTCATGCTGTACGTCCAGTTGACTGTCTCTACCGGCAGAAATGGATATGTTCTGCGAACCTGCGCCCAAGTCAGCTGATCTGAAGCAGACCGAATCACTGCCTGATCCAGGAGACCAGCCGCAGATGCTGCTGTCAGGCTGTCAAAAGCGTCAGTGGTGGAGCCAGACGCCTCAGTGGCGGCGATTGCATCATCTGCAGGCACGAGACTCTGCATGACGCCAGAGACTTGGCCGATTTCGTCAGCAATCGCTGTCAGATCGGGTGGGGTGTTGGGGTCCTTGTTTGTGCCTGCTGCTGCGTAGGCAGATACTGCGAGGCCCATAATCAGCGCGATACTCAATAGGAACGCAATAGTTTTCTGGAATCGTTTCATGAAAATTGCGGCTGCGGTTAAAACCGCGGCGAGCCACTTCCTCCTTACATAGATCGATTGTTTGCCGAGCCTGGCCGTTGCAGCAGGCAGGTTATTATTTGCTGATCCAAAGGATGGACCGGCAGCCTGCTGATATGCCGCCTGCTGAGCGGTCTTCTATATTATAGAAGATTCTGCCTACTTGGTCGTCCACTGCAAGGCTGCGGGTCGAGTCAAGACGCCCCGTCATCGTCGCCTGGCGCAGCTCATTTTCTTCCGGGACTTCAGCTTGAAACGCTGATCTACGGGGACTGCACGATTTCATAAAGTCTTGCCTGTCACGTGAGACGGCCTGCAATGACGCCTGTTCACGGGTGGAGAAACTGCCTGGTAACCAGAGGCACCGGTCGCTGATACGCCTCCAATGGATGTACGCTGTAATAACGCACTTCGCGGATTGGGCGACACAACACTGCAGCGTGGGCAGCGAATCCTTGTATCCTGGTGGCTACGTGGAACAGGGTGATAGGTCAGTGTACCCGGACAAGTCGGTGGCGGGCTAGAACGTAATCAGCCTGACTGCTCACATCAACGCCGGATACTTCCGAACTGCTGGTCCATGCCCTGAGCAGACTGGCTGAAAACTCCCCTCCAGCTGACATTTATTCTTAGCTGGAAAAGCAAAAAGACCTCGGAAAATAGCCTGAAACTGTCTTCCGAGGTCTTATTTGTGCCGGTTTTGCTCGTTCGCGGCCTGTCAGGGCTGCAAATGAATCGCCCGTGATTGAGACAAAAACAAAACAAACCACACCTGTCCGGCTGGCTGCAAATGTATAGGTTTTCGTGGTTGACTGACATCCGCTGTTGTGATAGGTTAGAAAATGCGTGAAAATTGAATTCTCCGGAGCCGTAGAAGCAGGGACCATATGGTTCAAACATCCTGCGGAGGCAGACGAATGAAGATAAATACTGCACTCTTCGAATTGTCTGGCGGCCGTTCGAGGAGTTTTTTGTTTTAATCAGCGCAAAAAAGAGGTGACAAGATTTGAAGGAAGAAAGACTGCGCGAAAAGGAGCAGGCGGTCCAGGACGTGGCGGATATGATGCAGCGTGCCCAGAGTATGGTCATCGTTGACTACCGCGGCCTAACGGTCGAAGAAGTGTCCAAGCTGCGCAGCGAATTCCGCAATGCCGGCGTTGAATACCGTGTCATCAAGAATAACATGCTGAAACGCGCTGCGGATTCGCTCGGGATTGCGGACATGGAAGACCTGTTCAAAGGTCCTACAGCCGTGGCTTTCGGCTATGAAGACGCTGTCGCACCCGCCAAGATCATGTGCAAATTCCAGAAGGATATGCAGAAGACAGAGATCAAGGGCGGCGTCCTGTCCGGCAAGAAAGTGGATCAGGCGGAAATCGTTTCGCTGAGCAAACTGCCGAGCAAGGAAGAACTTCTGGCCAAGATGCTTGGCAGCCTGAACGCGCCAATCACGAACTTTGCTCTGGCCCTTTCAGCTGTTCCGAGAGGACTGGCAGTGGCACTTGGTGCAGTGGCAGAAAAGCTCGAAAAGGATCCGAACGCGTTTGCAGCGACGCCTGAGGCACCGGCAGCTGAAGAAGCTCCGGCAGCAGAGGAAGCACCTGCCGCTGAGGCAGCTGCAGAAGAAGCTCCGGCAGCCGAATAAGGCAGAGGCCGGGAGAGAAGGCAGCGTTCGAGCTGCCTGCAGCATAAACAACAAGTGGCGTGGATGAAAATCCGGCGCCTGGATACAGAGGAGACAGAATCGATGGATAGAGCAGAAATCCTGGAAGCAATCAAGCAGATGAACGTCCTCGAGCTTTCTGAGCTCGTGAAGGACATTGAAGAGACATTCGGCGTTTCGGCTGCTGCTCCGGTAGCAGTCGCAGCCGCAGCACCGGCAGCCGGCGGTGAGGCCGGCGGCGGTGGAGCCGAGAAGACCGAGTTCGACGTCGTGCTGAACGGCGCTGGCCAGGAAAAGATCAAGGTCATCAAGGTTGTCCGCGAGATCACGGGTCTTGGCCTCAAGGAAGCAAAAGCACTTGTCGATGGTGCTCCGAACACGGTCAAGGAAGGCGTTTCAAAAGAAGACGCCGACAAGTACGTTGCTCAGCTCAAGGAAGTTGGCGCGGACGTCGAAGCAAAATAAGAAACCTCTACAGAAATGGGAGATGCCAGAAGCTGGTGTCTCCTTTTTCTTTTACCCATAAAACGCGGACGGCGGATTAGAAGCCGGCTGTGCGGCTTACTAATAAAAAGCGCGTGGTCGGCAGACCCGCCAGTGAGACGAGAAGGAGGCTCTGCATGGAGAGAGTAGCACTGAAGGGTACGCCCTTTCCTCCGGTTGGACCGGACGAATCAGATCTGAGCGCAGAGCTTGCGCGCATGAAGACCATGAAGCTGGAGAAGGATACGGCGCCGAAGGAGCCGGCAGCGGACAGTGTCGAAACAGGGACAGCGGCTCCGGCCATGGACCAGCCGCAGATCGTCAGTGCCCAGAAAGTGGCACACATGAAAGCCTGGAATCCGGCAGACCTGGAAAAAGCCCGACAGGCGAAAGATGCGGGCGCGCTTCCAAAGCCGGCGCCCGGCGAAGATCAGCCGAAGGTCGTGAGTGAGGCAGATCTGCCGCACAAGACGCCCTGGAGCACGCTGGCATCTGAGGAAGCGGACAAGCTTGCTCATGAGGCTGAGCTGCAGGCAGCCCAGGCGGAGATTGACGCCAAGCAGAAGCAGAGCCTTTTTGAAAAAGAAGAGACGGCGGCAGACAAGGTCGCGGCAGCGGATGCGGCCAAGGATGCGGAAGAGCTGGA
>JAAUYQ010000089.1 GCA_014805015.1 Clostridia bacterium
GAAGGCTGCGCTGCCGGCTGACTTGCCGAAGCTCCCGGTCCTGGAATTGCGTCTGAAGGCTGCGCTGCCGGCTGACTTGCCGAAGCTCCCGGTCCTGGGTTCACACCCGATGGCCGTGTGCCCGGCTGACTTGCCGATGTCCCCGGTCCTGGGTTTACACCGGAAGGCTGCGCTGCCGGTTGGCTTGCTGATGCTCCCGGTCCAACATTGGAAGGAGCAGCACTCGGGCTGGCACCTGTCGTCGGGTTTGCACCTGGGCGAGTCGCAGTTGCCGTTGGACTTGTATCTGGGCGAGTTGCGGTTGCCGTCGGATTCGTACCCGGGCGAGTCGCAGTTGCCGTCGTGCTCGCGCTCGGCTGTGCGCTAGTTGCCGAAGCACTTGCGCTCGGTCGTGCACTGGAAGGCGATCCACTCGGAGTCGGGTTCGTACCTGGGTGTGTTGCGGTTGCCGTTGGATTCGTGCCTGGGCGAGTCGCGGTTGCCGAGGCACTCACGCTCGGTCGTGCACTGGAAGGCGAGGCACTTGCGCTAGGGCGCGCACTGGTTGCCGAAGCACTTGCGCTTGGGCGTGCACTGGAAGGCGAGGTACTCGGAGTCGGGTTTGTGCTGGTCCGCTTCACGACGCTGAGAGACTGCGCGTCAGACAGCATGATCATGCTATCCGGATCGACCCAGTCCGGTGTTTCTCTCAGGACACTCACTGTGCGGATCGCTTCCTGCTCTTCCGGCCAGTACGGAGATACCGGCTGGCACGTAATCCACAGTTCCTGATCCATAGCAGCCGCTGTGAGGTCAAGAGTTATAGCCGGCTGCTCCGTCCAGACAGTGTCCGGAATAATACTTGAAGAATCATGCACGTCACTGCCTGGAGCAAACGTTACGCCAGTCTCCTTATTGTCGAGGTGCCACACGTAGCGGATAAAGCCGTTGTTACCACCGTTGAGGTTGGCTGGCTCATTCTCTGTCCAGATAAACCGGAGGTCAACCGTCGGCGCTTCAGGCACCACTTCACAGGTATCGTTTTCCGCATCAACATAGCTGGCTCCGCCGTCCGCAGGCAGCACATCGCCCTGCCCGGTTACCGGAACAGCAAAGTACAGCTCGGTTTCCCTGTCGCCGTTCTTCGGGGACGCGACGACATCGTAGAAATACATGCCCGCAGAGCACAGAACGTCCACTTCTGGAAGATCCGTACCCTCGGGCAGGATCGGCGGCGTTACCAGCTGCTCAAGGTTGTTGGCTTCAGAAATGGTCCACTTGTAGTCGACACCGCCGACCGCCGTTACGGACAGCTTCGGATCGTTGCCTTCCTCTGTCGGATCCAGCGGATCATACACATAGCGGCGCACGATCTTATCCGGGTCGTCCGGATCGTCCGGCAGCGGGATGCTGGGCGTGTCGCCAGGCTCCGTTCCTTCCTCCGGAACGTTCGGGTCCACAATCGTTTCAGGATAATCCGGATCCGGCACAATATGTGCCGGATTCGTAAGCACTGTGACCGTGCAGGTCAGCGGCCCCCATGTCTGGGTCCCGTCCGTCGCCTTGACTGTGATATCAGCCGTACTGTGGTACTTAGCATTTGGACCGGCTTCGACCGTATTCGTCAGACCGGTCGTTGTGCCGGATCCGACTTTCAGCACGCGCGGATTGGAACTCGTCCAAGTGTACGTCAGCTGTCCGGACGGCAGCACATCGTTCCATTTGACACTGAACTCTTCACTCTCACCGGAATGGACATACTCGTAGACCTTGTCCCAGGAAAGTTCATAGTTCTTGGCGGTCAGCAGAACGGTCACGCTCGGCGCGTCGCTGTCTGTGAAGCCGCGCAGGCCCTGTACAGTCACTTTGGCATAAGCCTTTGTCGCTCCTGCCCGCAGCGCTGCACGCGTTGCCAGGCCGGAGCCGCGGAAAGGCAGAAGCTGCTTGGCGTTCTCTTCGACCGGATCTCCGGCCGCGTCCACTTCTGTCCACGTGTAGGTTGGCTGCACACCTTCGGCACTGAGGGCTGCATCGGTAAATGTCACATCGGCCGTGACGTCCCTGCCCTGCGCCGTGGTTGTCCAGCCAGCCGTCAGCGCCGCATAGGTGCCCGGCTGCTGGTCAAGCAGATCGCCGCTCTTTGAGAGTTCATAAACAGTGATGCCGGCATCCTTGGTGTCTGTCACCGGCGCTGAGGTGCTGTCGCGGTAGACACTCAGCGTGAGGCCGCCGGTTGCCGTCGGGATCGGGGCGCCGAAAGTCACTGCACCGCGGATTGGGTACGTGCTGCCGGAAGCCTGTCCGATCGTCCCTTCCACCGGATCCTGACCGCTGAACTGCCACTGCGCGCTCGCCGGAGCCTTGTCAAAATCATAGGCTGCACCGGTCAGGGCCAGTGTCTGTCCCTTGGCCAGTACCTGCGGCGTGCGCGGGCTGATAATCTGATCAGTGTCGTCCGCTTCCGGCGGAACTGCCTCTGCCGACTGCACTTCAATCAGAACAGAAGGCGCGTCAATGCCGAGCAGACCGCTGGCCGTGCACCTCGCGTATGCAGTCACACCGTCGCTGTTCGTCGTGACCTCCGCGTCAAGGCCTGTGCCGCGGAACGTCAGCTGCCTGTCCACTTCCGCCACTTCGGTCCCGTCGGCATCCACTTCCTGCCACGTATACGTGACGCCGGCGTCTCCAACAGACTGACCGGCGAACGTCACAGACTTGTCCACATCACGGCCGCCGGGAGTTGTTGTCCAGCCCGCCGTGAGCGCCGCGTAGGTGCCCGCCTCCTGATTGAGCAGATCCCCGCTCTTGCCGAGCTCATACACGGTCACGTTCGCGTCCGGAGCAAAAACGTTGACGGTATCGCCGTCCGGTTTGGTCACCTTCAGACTGAGGCCGTCCGTAGACGACGGCTGTGCCTGCGTAAAACGGACACTGCCGCTAATCGGGTAGTTGTCGCCGTCGGCCGTGCCGATCACACCGTCCACATCTGTTCCGTTCAGCCGCCAGGATGCGCCAAGCGGTCTCGCTGTAAAGTCTTCCGCAACACCCGACAAGGTCAGAGTCTGCCCTTTGGCCATCACCTGGGCTCCCGTCGGACTCTCGATGCGGGCCGAGTCCGCATGGACCGGCTTCTCTTCTTCTTTGGCTGTCACCTGGATAATGACCGTCGGAGCTTTGCTGCCGCCAAGGTCGCGGAGTCCTACGGCAGTACACTTCACATAGGAGACAACTCCATAATCCTTGACGTCTACTGTCTCGTTCAGCCCGCTGCCCTTCAGAATGAGCTTCTGGTCCGCGGCAGCAACCGGCGTTCCGTTGGCATCGGTTTCTGCCCAGGTATACGTGACACCCGTGCCGTCCAGCGCCTGCGAAGTGAAGATCACGTCGCGGCTCACATTGGTGCCGTGCGCCGTGGTCGTCCAGCCGGCTGTGAGCGGCACATCCACACCTGGTTCCTGGTTCACGAGATCACTGCTCTTGCTCAGCTCGTAGACGGTGACGTCAGCATCGGGTGCAGTTGCAGTCACCGTAGTGCCGTCCTTCTTCGTGATGGTGAGCGAAAGTCCGCCGCTCGTCTTCGGCTGCGACAGCGCGTACTGCGCATAACCGATAATCGGACAATTCGTTCCCTCGGCAACTCCGGGCATACCCGGATAAGGCTGGCCGCCGAGAGTCCACTGTGCTTCCTGCGGAGCTTCTTCAAAATCCTCCGCTTCGCCCGTCAGGGTCAGGTACTGTCCCTTCGCGATCACCTGCGCCGTGGTCGGGCTCACGATAACCGCTGCATCTTCGTGCACGGGCTGCGGTGCATCCTGAGATGTGACCTTAATGATAACCGACGGTTCTTCGCCGCGGTCCATACCGTAGAATCCACTGACCGTGCACTTTACATAGGAAGTCGTGCCCGGCTCTTTGATCTGTACAGTCTCGTCAAGCCCGCTGCCCTTGAGAATAAGCTTCTGGTCCGCAGCAGCGACCGCGTTTCCGCTCGCGTCTGTCTCGGTCCAGGTGTACGTGAGGTCTCCGTCCAGCAGCTCCTCGCTGAAGGGTACATCCTTGAGCACATCCGTGCCGCCGGGCGTTGTGGTCCAGCCCGCACTGAGCGGCAGGTCTACGCCGCTTTCCTGGTCTAGCAGGTCACCAGCTTTGCTGAGCTCATATACCGTCAGAGTGATTGACGGGTCACTGATGTCGACCATCCTGCCGTCCTGTGTCTGCGCCCGGAGCGTCAGACCAGCCTCAGTTTCCGGATGCGCTTCGGAGATTTTGATGCTGTCCTGGATCGGATAGTTCGGGCCAGCATAGCTGAAACCGACATTGGCGGGATACGTCGTCCCCAACAGTTCCCATTCCGCAGTTTTCACCCCGTCCGGGAATTCATTAGCCATGGCGTAGAGATCGAGGTACTGGTTCTTGGCCATGACAACAGGGCCCATGGGCGACATGATCGACAGAGATGCGCCTTGGTTGGAAGTAATCTCGACGGTAACCTGCGGCACGACGCCGCGCAGACCACTGACCGTGCAGCGCAGAAATGCCTGCGAGTATCCGCTGATCATACTGAACGTCGCACCCAGACCACTGCCCTGCTGCTGCAGGTGCACGGCCTCTGAACCTGACAGAGGCTGCAGATCTTCATCCAGCTCCGTCCAGGTGTAGGTCGGCTCAGATACGCCCGGTGCCAGGGCAGCCGATGAGAACGTTACGTTCTTATCGATCGTTCCGCCTGATGCGGATGTGGACCAGCCGATGGGTATTTCCACCTGCTGGCCCCAAGGTACAGCAATCAGATCCCCCGTCTTTACCAGGGAATAAACAGTGAGCTCCGGACCCGTTGCGGTCAGTGAATCGGCTGTGGCCGTGAGCGGCGTGGCCGGCATGGCTTCACCCGCCGTTATCGTCGTCACGGGCCACTCGCCGGTCTCGCTGTCGTAGCTGCCGAGCGCAGCCGTATTTGCTGTGGCAGACCCAAAGGAAACAGCAGGCTTGACCGGATCGCTGCCAAGCGGCGTGCGGCTCTCCACAACCCAGTCGATGCCTTCGCTCAGTGTCTGACCCTGCGCAGCCGTAATCGGAGTGCCGTCTGCCTCAAGCTGCGCTGTCTGGTCGCTGTCCATAACCGTCAGCACCAGCGGCGTGGCGGTCTGATCTTCCTCGCTGCGCGCCGGACTGCTCGCAAGCCTGTAGGTCACGGTGTAACTGCCGGGCTCTGCTGGGGTAAACGCTGCCGCTGCAGCCTGACTGCCGTCAAGCCCTGCAACCGGCGCTCCGTCCGGTCCCGTAGCCGACCACGTCCCGCTGCCGTCCTGCGCCTCGGTAAAGCCGTCCGCACCGGTTGATACGTACGCCTGCAGAGTCACCGGGGCGCCGCCCTTCGCGAGGACGTTGCCCTGTTCATTCCCTACAGATATATATGTCGCCTGCGACACCCGCGCGAACGTCACTTCGCAGGACGCTTTCGTCATCGAAGCCGTATCCCGGTAACTGAGCACGTACGTGCCTTCTGCCTGCAGAGATGAACGGACTTCGATGGGATTATGCTGAGAGTCCGGCTGAATGCTCACGATATCAGCGGCAACAGCCCTGCCATCCTTTCGCAGCGTCCAGGTGCCGTCTCCGTCCTTGGCCTTCACGCCATCAACGACAGCGGTGAAATACAGGGACGATCCGGCTGCTGCCGGCAGCGCCGGGTCCACGGACGCGTGGATCCCGATTTCCGGGCGCGTCACTGAGGCCGCTTCCGGCACGTCCGCCGCCAGCGCAGCAGCCGGCAGAAGACTCGTCAGCAACAAGGTAAGCACTGCAAAGAGCGCTATCCCCTGTCGTACCTTCCTCATGCTTGTCCTCCTCGATATGAAAATGTTAGAGATTCAGATTTTGGTCCGCGCCCCGTAATTCCGGCGTTCTCTGCCGTCCCGCGGACTGACGGCAGACTTCTGCACTCTGCCCGGCAGGCCGCGCACCAGGGGCGGGCCGCGTCAGGCACCGGCATCTGCAGCGCTGCCTTGCAGACATGACAAACAGATCCTTACATTTCTCTGAAAGAAATTGATAAGAACCTATTGTACATTATGTCATATAGAACGCGCGACGTCAACACCAGCAAGCGGACCCTGCCGGGTCTTCAAAACTGTTCTCTTTGTGATACAATAGACGCAACGCCAAAGTCAGGAGGCTTTCAAACAGAATATGAAGAGGAACAGAATTCTATTCACGGCATTGCTGGCGCTGTCGCTGGTTGCCGTGTTTGCGATCACGGCGCTGGCGTCTTCACCTATTGAGGGACCGGACGAAGTGTACGAAGGCAGCGACGTGTCCGTAACGTTCAACAGTCCGGAAGGCGGCGGCATGGAAGGTACAGTCACCGCATCAGACAATCTGCAGTTTAAGGAGATCTCCACGAACAACATGGGCAGCCAGATCAGCACAGAGAATCATGTGTTTTCGCTGTTCGGTGATCCGGTCTCCTATACATACAGCGTGAGCGCCTCGGCCGGCGAACAGGTGTGCGTCACTCTCTCAGACGCGGAGGAATCCGACGCCGAGGGGAATCTGACGGAGCTTGAGGATCAGTCCTGGACACAGACCGTGCGGGCATCCGGCGATCCGCAGCCGAGCTCGGGACCTAGTCCTTCTGGTCAGCCGTCTCAGAGTCCGTCCTCGGGTCCGGCACCGTCCAATACCCTTGGACCGATTCCGTCCATTCCGCCTTCGGGAATGCCGAGTGCAGTTCCTGGTCCGGATGACGGCAACATCACGATCAACATCAACAACACGAATATCAACACCAACAGCTTTGTCCCGGTCCGCTACCCGGCCTATGCACCGCGTCCGGTAGCGCAGCGGACAGTCTACCGCTCGAATGACGGCATGCCGAAGATGGGCGATGAGGGTTCGGCAGTGAACTACTGGGCTCTGCTCACCATCGGTGCGCTTCTGGGGGTTGTTATCCTGGTCGCAGCGACGCAGCTGTATGCGCACCGCAAAAACCGTCCGGTCAATGTGACGATCCTGCGGTAGAAAGCATTTGGATTTGGCGTTAGAAAACGAGCACCCAACAGGGAGCAGAAAAAGGAGCTGCGGCAGCAGCTCCTTTTTCATGCCCTCAAAGTCCCGGAAGTGCTGCCCTTCCGTTCGCACTCCGCCGCCCGCAGCGTGCGCGCCTGAATCAGATCAGGCCGCTAACCCTGCGCAAGAAAATCCAGAAAAGCCTTCTCCTGGCCGACCAGCGCGCTGAGCCGTTCCTCTGTGAGTTCCAGAATGCTGGCCGACTCCTCCGCGCGGGTGTAGCCAATGCCAAGCGTTTCCGGCAGAAGCTTTCCGCCCACAAACGGAATCAGCTTCTGCATTTCCGCAATACAGCCGGCTCCCTTGAAGCCGCCGCCTACGGACGTGACCGCGCATTTCTTTCCCCAGATGATGCAGGTATCACGGCGTCCATTCGGCGTGACGGGTCGGCTCAGCCAGTCCACCAGATTCTTCAGCAGTCCCGGATAACTGCGGTTATATTCCGGACTGACAAACCAGAGACCATCAGCCGCTGCAACCAGGCTCCGTACCCGCGCCACTGCTTCAGGCGTCGGGAACTCGATGTCCTCGTTCATATACGGTATGTCTGCATAATCAAGGAATGTGCACGAGGCTTTCTCCCGCAGATCCCTCGCAATCTGCATTGCACACTGTCTGTTCAGGGACTCTATCCGCAGCGAACCCACAATCATCAGCACTTTCAACAAACATATCACCTCTTTCTGGGACGCATTTTAGCAGAGCAGAGCAGATTCCGCTACGCTTCCCCGGCTTGCGGCCATATCTGCCCGGACACTTTACTCCGCTAAAGCGGTGTCGTATAATGGTCGATGGCGTCTGCGCAGGGCAGCGTCCATGGTACAAGAGGAAAGGAATGTATTATGAAAAGAATTCTGACGCTGTGTCTGACCGCACTGCTGATGCTGGCGCTGGTGACAGGCTGCTCGTCCACTCCGAGCGAAACAGCCGAAACAGCTTCCCCGGAGCAGTCGGCAGATGCCGCCGCGGCAGAAACAGCGGCGGCCAGTGAAGAAGCCAGCACGGAGCCGGCTCAGGAAGCCGAAACCTCCGCAGAAGCTGCATCGGAATCGGCGGATACAACAGATTTCACCACTATGGCAGAAGAGGCTGCAGCCAGCGGTGACAGTTCGCTGTCAGACGTGCTGGAGAAAGGCTATTTCATCATGGGTCTCGACGACAGCTTCCCGCCGATGGGATTCCGTGATGAGAACGGCGAGCTCGCCGGTTTCGATGTGGAACTTGCCCAGGCGCTTGCGGCCGAGATGGGTATTGAAGTACAGCTGCAGCCGATCGACTGGAAGGCCAAAGAGCTTGAGCTCGATGGCGGCAACATCGATGTCATCTGGAACGGCTATACAATTACACCGGAACGTCTTGAAGCGGTTCTCATGAGTGATCCGTACATGAAAAACGAGCAGGTCGTGGTAGTGCCGGCAGATTCTGACATCAAGACACTTGCTGACCTGGCCGGCAAGAAGGTAGCCGTGCAGGACGGTTCATCTGCACAGGATGCCATTGCTGCTGACGAAGAACTGGCTGCTTCACTTGGTGAGCAGGTCGATTTCCGGGACAACGTCACGGCGCTGATGGATGTCTCCAGCGGTCAGACGGACGCACTCGCAGTAGACAGCGTCGTTGCTAACTATTATTTGGCGCAGCGTCCGGGCGAATTCGTTGTTCTGGAAGAAACACTGGCACCGGAAGAGTATGGCATTGGCTTCCGCAAGGCAGATCAGGCACTGCATGACGCCTTTGCCGCCGCGCTGAAGCAGATGCGCGACGACGGCACCGCAGCGGAGCTTTCCACCAAGTGGTTTGGACAGGACGTCACCACTTTCTGATTCTGACCCATGCCTGCAGGACAGCACTGCTGTCCTGCATTTTCTTTTGCTGAGGATTTATGACCGTACTAAGAACGTTTGCAGAACTGGCAGAGGGCCTGGGGGTAACCCTGTCGCTTTTCGGCCTCACTCTGGTTATTGCGATCCCCCTAGGCTTTGCCGGCAGTCACGTAAGCCTCGGACACAATCGGACGGCCAAGTTTTTTTACAATATATACCTGACCGTCATGCGCGGGACGCCGCTGATTCTGCAGGTACTGTTTGTCTACTTCGGGCTCAACCTGCTTTTCCAGGTTTGCGGGCTGCGGTTCCGGCTCGACCGGTTCGCTTCGGCTTTGCTCTCGTTTGCACTTAACTATACCGCCTATTTCAGTGAAATCTTCCGCGGCGGCATCCAGTCCATAAACCGCGGCCAGTATGAGGCGGCTTCGGTCCTGGGCCTGACACGGCGGCAGACAATGACGAAAATCGTCATCCCCCAGGTCTTTAAGATCGTGCTGCCAAGCATGGGCAACGAGATTATCAACCTCGTGAAAGATACAGCCCTCGTGTCCATCATCGCGCTCGGTGACCTGCTGAAAATTGCCTACTCCGCTTCTATGCGCGAA
Source organism: Clostridia bacterium (assembly GCA_014805015.1). Taxonomy (GTDB): domain Bacteria; phylum Bacillota; class Clostridia; order Christensenellales; family Christensenellaceae; genus JAAUYQ01. Next base: position 9,479 of record JAAUYQ010000089.1, read on the forward strand.
GCCAACGTCATGCCGCTGGTGGTTGCCGCTGTCTTCTATCTGGCTATCAATGCGGTCGTGACGTTCGTTCTCAAGAAGATCGAGGCGCGCATGTCATACTACAGGATCTGAGGAGGGCATATTGATGGATATACTGGATGTACGCGGCCTCAGCAAGAGTTTTGACGGCAAACAGATTCTGAAGGACGTGGACCTCACCCTCGAAAAGGGGCAGGTCATGGCGATCATCGGGCCAAGCGGGAGCGGCAAGAGTACACTGCTGCGCTGCATCAACTGCCTGGAAAGAGCGGAAAAAGGCACGATCGTGCTTGACGGCATCACCATCGCGAAAGAGGAAAACGGTCGCAGCGTGTATCTGCCGGATGAGGAGCTTCGCATGGCGCGGCTTCACCTCGGGATGGTCTTTCAGAATTTCAATCTGTTCCCACACCTGAGTGTTCTAGAAAATATTACTCTCGCACCCATAGTGGTGGATAAGAAACCGGGAACTAACGCGCAGCAGACAGCCCGCGAACTGCTCGCGAAGGTCGGTCTCGCGGACAAAGCAGACAGTTACCCCTGTCAGCTCTCCGGCGGACAGGCGCAGCGCGTCGCCATTGCACGCGCACTGGCCATGGATCCTGATATGCTCTGCTTTGACGAGCCCACTTCCGCGCTCGATCCCGAGCTCACCGGTGAAGTGCTGCATGTCATCAAGGACCTGGCAAGCGAAAAGATGACGATGCTCATTGTCACCCACGAAATGGGCTTCGCCAAAGAGGTGGCTGATGTCGTCGCTTTCGTGGACGACGGCCGCATTATTGAGACCGGCCCGCCGGAAAAACTGCTGGTCAACCCGGAGGAAGAGCGCGTGCAGGCTTTCCTGACCAAACTCCTCACTGTGTAGGAGAGGCGATGCGGATCGGACATCCAAATCCGGCACCGCGGCCGCTTTCCGGCTCTTCTGCGGCTGGCATTTCAGTATGTGCACAATGCGCTGACGCCTACAGGAAAGAAAAGAACCTCGCGGCCTGTTACGGGAGCGGGGTTCCTCTTATATTTGAAACCCTCTTTGGCGAGGGTGGGGGTGGCTGCCGTCAGTCTGCTGCGGCGTCGACGTCAATCAGGACTTTCATCGTGGTCTCGCGGTTGCTGTCTATGTATTCATATGCCTTCTTGTAATCAGCAAAAGCAAAATGCTCGCTCATAAGCGGTCTCAGCTGCACGTCCCCGACTGAAAGCAGATGGATGGCTTCTTCGTAGTCCGGGTGACGGTACATCATACTCGTGCTGAGATCGAGCTCCGAATCATTCAGCTTGGCAAGATCGCAGTTGGCGCGCCCGGCATATACTGCAACGAGAACGATCTGACTGCCTTTTCGGGCGTTCTGAATCGCCTGATCCATCGTGATGTCGTTTCCGGCACAGTCGAAGATAATGTCGGCTTTGTCCGGACCAAAGGCGTCGAGAAGAGCTGCGGCGAAATCATTCTGCTTGGTGTTCACGGTTACATCCGCCCCACACTCGGCGGCAAGCTTCAGTCGATAGTCAGAAACATCCGTGGCCATAACCTTCCGGGCGCCAAATGCCTTCAGGACTTCGATCAGCAGAATCCCGATGGGGCCGCAGCCGAGCACCACAATGTCTTTCCCGGTAACATCGCCGGCCTGCCGGGCAGCGTGCACCGTTACCGCCAGCGGTTCAATCATGGCCGCCTCATCGTAGCTCACATCCGCAGGCAGTTTATCAACCTTCGCAGCATCCGTGACAAAGTACTCGCTGGCTGTTCCCGTCGTCTGAAACCCCATTACCTTGAGGTTCTCACACAGATTGTATTTGCCGTGGCGGCAGGGATAGCATTCGCCGCAGGTAACCTGCGGCTCGATGGTCACGCGGTCTCCGGCCGCGAGGCCGGTCACGCCCTCTCCGACAGCCACAACCTCGCCTGAAACCTCATGGCCCTGCGTCACCGGATAGCTCGTATATGGATGTTTCCCGTGATACACATGTATGTCCGATCCGCAGATCCCGATACGCTTGATCTTAATGAGGACCTCACCGCTGCCAGGCTGCGGAGTCTCCACCTCTTCAAAAATGATCTCGCCCGGTGCGGTCATCACCTGCTGTTTCATCGTGCCGCTCACTTCTCCGCTCCTCTTCTGTCGTCTTCCATGTTCACAAGCACCTTGCCACCCCGTCTGTACAGCTTCTCCGCAAAAATGCGGCCGATCTCTTCCAGGGGAATAAGCTGTCTGATCTGGCTTTTCACATCGAGCTTTCCGCTGCCGAGAAGCCCGAGTGAGCGGTCAAAAACGTCCGGATTCACGAAGGAGGACCGCAGAGTCAGTTCTTTCTGGAACAGTTCGAAAGGCTTGATCCGTGCCACGTCATCCGGTTTTGTGAGCCCGAAAAGCATCACGGTCGCGCCCCGTCCGGCATGCGTGATACAGTACTCGGCTGTCTGCGGCAGTCCCGCACAGTCGATTACGCGATCCACGCAGGCGACGTGATTTTCCTGGAGAACCGCGTCCGTGTCATCTGACGCTGAATTGATGAGAATGTCGGCTCCTGCCTGACGCGCCATCTCCAGATGATCCGGTGCCACGTCGACCCCAATGATTTTCGCAGCGCCGGACAACCTGGCCAGCTGGATCATGATCAGACCAATATTACCGCAGCCAACGATCATTACTGTTTCTCCTGCCTGGATTTCCGTAAGATCAATCCCGTGCAGGCAGCAGCTGGTCGGTTCGGTCATAGCGCCTTCTGCATAAGACAGATTGTCGGGCAGCCGGTACGCCTGGCTGTCCAGCACCAGCGCGTACTCGGCGAAACCGCCATCCATTGTCACGCCATAGGCCTGCATCTGCTCGCAGAGCTGTTTCCTGCCATGGCGGCACCAGTAACATTCGCCGCAGTAGATATTTGGATCCACCGTCACCCGGTCCCCCGGCCTGAACCGGGTCACTTTATCGCCGACAGCTGCCACTTCCCCGGAAAACTCATGGCCGATGACGACCGGAGGATCCACGTCCGCAGAACCTTTGTCTCCCTCATAGATGTGGACGTCCGTCCCGCAGACGCCGCAGAAATGGACACGGACCAGGATTTCGTGGCCGGCAGGCTCCGGATACTCCCGCTCTTCCACGCGAATCTGTCCCTGCCCCTGAAACACAGCTGCTTTTCCTTTTCTCATACCTAGCTTGCTCCCAACTGGATCTGCCGTACTGGCCGGCTCCCCGCAACCAGCACAGTCAGCAGATAGCGCCTATTTCCTTTCGAGACGTTTACGCTGCAGTGAATCAAAGCTGACAGCGAGCACCAGAACAATACCGAGCACAATCTGCTGGACATACGAGTTGATATTCAGCAGCACCATGCCGTTATTCAAAGCGCCGATAATAAAAGTACCGGCTACAACACCGGAGATCTTCCCTGAACCGCCGTTAACGGACACGCCGCCCAGCACCACGCAGGTGATAACCCGGAATTCATATCCAAGTCCGGCATTGCCCATACCGGAGTTGGTCCGGGACAGAAGAACGATGCCGGCAAGACCCGCAAAGAAGCCGCTCAGGGCGAAAGCGAGATAATTAACCCGGCCGGTCCTGATTCCGGAGAGCCGCGCTGCTTCTGCATTGCCGCCCACGGCGTAGAAATAGCGGCCGAAATACGTTTTGTTCAACACGAACGATCCCACGGCGAAACAGACGGCCATAATGATGACCGGAACCGGCACAACACCAATGCGCTCGGCTCCAAAAATCCCGAATTCTTCCGGCAGACCGCTGACCGGCTGGCCGCCGCACATCAGCAGGGCAATACCGGCAAACGCGGTCTGCGTGGCAAACGTGGCAATCAAGGACGGAATGCCAAGTGTAGATACCATGAAACCGTTGAGAAGCCCGACACCTGTCGATACTGCCAGAGTCAGCAGGACGGCCAGCCACATGTTCATGCCGGCATCCACCATCAGCATCGCGCACATGATATTCACGAATGTGATCAGTGATCCGACGCTCAGGTCAATTTCTCCAAGAAGAATGACGAACATCATCCCAACTGAAGCAATGCCCCACACCGCCACCTGCCGGAGCATAATCATCAGGTTGTTTACGGTCAGAAAGTTCGGGCTCGCAATCGTGAAGGCGATCATGAGCACGATAAAAACCAGCCAGATAGCCTGGTTTTTGACGAAACTGCCCAGCTTGTTTTCCGCGCGTTCCGTAGTTTTAGCAGCTTCCACTTTGTCCCCCCTACTGCTGCTGCGCAGCAGATGCGTACGTCATCACGGCTTCCTGGCTGAAATCATCCTTCTCCAGAACACCTGTGACCTCACCTTCCGCAAGAACAACCACCCGGTCACTCATACCGAGCAGCTCTTCCATTTCGGAAGAGATCATGATAATCGATTTTCCCTCCTTTTCCACCAGGTCATTCATCAGCTTGTAGATTTCATACTTCGCTCCGATATCGATGCCCCGGGTGGGCTCATCGAAGATGATCAGTTCTGAGTCAGCCGCCATCCAGCGGCCCAGAATCACTTTCTGCTGATTGCCGCCGCTGAGGTTCTTGACGAGCTGTTCCAGCGTGGGTGTTTTGATCGCCATGTTTCGACGATGCGTCTCCGCAATCTCGTGCTCCCTTTTCGTGTCAATCACGCTCATGGTCGAGTTGCGCTCGTAAATGGGCATGTTGATATTGTTCTTTATCGAGATTCCCAGCATGGCGCCGTGCCGTTTCCTGTCCTCCGGAACCAGAGCGATTCCCAGATCAATCGCCTCACGGGGGCTCTTCGGATGAATCTCCTTCCCTTTATATTTCATGGTTCCGCTCTGCATCGGCACAGCACCAAAGATCATCTCGGCCAGCTCAGTGCGGCCGGCTCCGACCAGGCCGCCCAGTCCAAGAATTTCCCCTTTGCGGACCTGCAGACTGATGTCCCGGTCACCATTTCCCGTCACGCCGTCCAGTTCCAGTACGACTTCGTCGCTCACACAATTTTCACGCGGCGGATAGGTCTGCGTGAGCTCCCGTCCGACCATCAGCTTGATGAGCTCCTGCACCTCGCTGTCTTTCGTGATCAGTGTCGTCACGTACTCCCCGTCCCGGATCACCTGGATGCGGTCCGAGAGCCGGTAGATCTCGTCAAGCCGGTGCGAAATGTAGATGATCGACACGCCCTCCGACCGCAACTGTTCAACCACTTTGAACATGCTCTCCACCTCCGCTGTGGTAAGCGGCGCCGAAGGCTCATCCATAATCAGTATTCTGGCGTTCTGCTGCACTGCCTTGGCAATCTCCACCATCTGCTGATATCCGACTGTCAGGTTCTTCATCAGCTCTGCCGGATCGATGCGGATATTCAGGCGGTCAAAGGCCTTTTTTGCTTCTTCTTCCATCGCCTTTTTGTCGATGACCATTCCCTTGCGGATCGGACGGCCCAGGAAGAGATTCTCCGCTGCAGACAGCTCCTTGACGTTGTTGAATTCCTGGTAGATGATCGCGATACCATTCTCGGCGGCCAGCTGCGGCGTCATGCTGTCGAACTCTTTGCCGTTGACCCTGATCTTGCCGCTCGTCGGAATCACGGCTCCGGAGCAGCTCTTGATCAGCGTTGACTTGCCTGCACCATTTTCACCAATCAGTGCCAGAATCTCACCAGGCTTCAGCCGCAGCGTCATGTCCTTGAGGGCTACAACGCCGGGGTATTCCTTGCGGATATGTTCCAGTTCCAGAACATATTCCTCACTCATTTGCAGCTCCTTTCATGCGCGGAAATCTACATCCCTGCCAGAATCTGATCTACATTGTCCTTGTTGATCTCCATTGTCGGCCGGACAACGTTTTTGTTGCTTTCGTTGAATTCCCCGGAATAGATCCGCCGGAACATCTCCATGACAGCCTCTGCTGTGTCTTCGTTGGAGCCTTCAAATCCGATGATCGCCCGGACAGCCTCATCATCCGACTTCAGGGAATTCAGCTGCTGCACCGTGATGTCGGTTGTAATGACGCCGACATCTTGCGGTATGCGGCCTTTGCCGAATGTCTGGATGAGCGCTTCATTTGCCCCAATGCAGGAGCCAGACCCAATACCCACAAAGATCGAGGCATCCGGATGCGCTGAGAGCACACTTTCCA
>JAAUYQ010000090.1 GCA_014805015.1 Clostridia bacterium
ACCGAACCACTGACCTGTGATTTTGACTCACGTATAATAGAGTGTTTAACGAGATCTGTTGTCGTGAAGATCTTCCCGGAGGCTCCATCAATAGAACTGAAGCCATCGGAAACGCAGTGGTTTTTTTAGTGCACCCACTTGACAACGGTCTTTTCATAATAGGCAAGTAATTAGTCAGATTCCTGATCATCTTAGGAATGCAGCTGGCGTCCTGGGATATGCCGCATGAATCCTATAAGGCGTGTAAAGGATGCACTTCTGCATTTTACATCAGAAACAGTCAGCTGATCAGCTGCATTGTACCGAGCCTCTGATGTGCTGTGGTTGTCTTGGGCTCGACCCTGGACCATACGATGTGCTGACAGGTCAATACAGCAACTGGAGGGAAAGACATGACAACTGCTGAGATGCTGCGTCTTGCTGTGGAACAATCCGCCGAGGATATCGGCTGCCAGGCCGAAGATTTTGAGCGCAATCAGAATGTGATTGTTTCGCTCCGAATAGGACAAAACGCAAGGAAATACGTGAAGCAGCCGCTTCCAGCTGTATTTGTTTCGTATGGCTGCAATGTGGTTGCGGCGGCATCTGAGGACCTTATTGAACCGATATCCGAGTACGCGAGCAGGTATACGTTCTACCATCTGTTCGAAACGCCGGCCCTGTACTGGCTGAATGAGAGAATTGCGCCGTCCGGATACGGTGTTTGCTTGATGGCAGAGTACTTTCTTCCGTGCACAGAACATCTGTCTGTTTTACCATGCAATTATGTGCTGCGTGTGCTTGGTCCGTTGGATTTTCAGGAGCTCTATCTGCCTCAGTGGAGTAATGCTCTGTGCAGGGACAGACGCGACCTTGATGTTCTGGGCGTCGGCGCCTACGATGGCGATGTACTCGTGGGACTTGCCGCATGCTCTGCCGACTGCGAAAACATGTGGCAGATAGGTGTGGATGTACTCCCTGCGTACAGACGAAAGGGAATCGCCTCAGCTCTGACTACGCGACTGGCGCAGGAAATCCTGAGCAGGGGCAAAGTGCCTTTCTATTGCTGTGCGTGGTCCAATATTCGCTCTTCGAGGGTCGCGCTGCGAAGTGGCTTCGCACCTGCGTGGGTCGAGATGACTGTGAGGCCAATGGACGCGATACTAGAGATGAATGCGCAGAGAACGGATGGAGATATTCCATCTGGTACGATACAGCAGAGCTGAAACACCGCATAGATTATCACCGAACAACGACGCGGGAAGTCTGCCTCAGCGGTGGGAGGAATGCGCTCCCGTCCACCGCCCATTTCCCTTCAGGGCCTCCGGAACCGCGTTGATTTCTTTTCAGAGGAACTTTCGCCTGCCTCAGAGATACTATCTGCAGGGGTATCTCTTCTGCCAGAACTGGATGCCTGACAGTGAAGTCGGGACTGGGAGACGGTTGCTACGAGAAATGCGCTTGATTATACTGTATTCCAATGGACAGGCGTATTTGTGATACCTGTCAAGAGCACCGTATAACACCACTACTTAAGTCCGGAGGGGAAATACGTAATGTCTGAAAAGTACGTGTACCTGTTCAACGAGGGCGATGCATCCATGCGCAATCTGCTGGGCGGCAAAGGCGCCAACCTGGCAGAGATGACCAACCTGGGGATGCCCGTCCCGCAAGGGTTCACTGTAACCACCGAAGCCTGCACAAAGTACTACGATGACGGCAAAACCATCTCGAAAGAGGTCGTCGATCAGATCACCGATGCCATGGGCAAGCTGGAAGAGATCTCCGGCAAGAAGTTCGGGGATCCCGACAACCCGTTCCTGGTTTCTGTCCGTTCCGGTGCACGTGCATCCATGCCCGGCATGATGGATACCATCCTGAACCTGGGCCTCAATGACGTCGCTGTGGAGGGCCTTGCCAACAAGTCCGGAAACGCCCGCTGGGCCTATGACAGCTACCGCCGTTTCATCCAGATGTTCTCTGACGTTGTCATGGGCATCGACAAGGAACTGTTCGAGGAAGCCCTGCAGGAGCAGAAGGACAAGAAGGGCGTCAAGCTTGACACCGAGCTCGATGCAGATGATCTCAAAGAGGTTGTGCAGGCCTACAAGAAGATCTACAAAGAGCAGAAGGGCGAGGAATTCCCGCAGGACGCCAAGGATCAGCTTCTTGAAGCGGTCACGGCTGTGTTCCGTTCCTGGGACAACCCGCGTGCGATTGTCTACCGCCGCATGAACGATATCCCGGCCAGCTGGGGAACAGCTGTCAATGTCCAGTCCATGGTGTTCGGCAACATGGGTGACAGCAGCGGCACCGGCGTGGCATTTACCAGAAACCCCTCCACCGGCGAGAAGAAACTCTACGGCGAATATCTGATGAATGCCCAGGGCGAGGACGTTGTTGCCGGTATCCGCACACCGCAGCCGATTTCGCATCTCGAGGAGCAGATGCCGGAAGTCTACAAGCAGTTTGCGGAAATCGCCCAGAAGCTCGAGAACCACTACCGTGACATGCAGGACATGGAGTTCACCATCGAAGACGGAAAACTCTACATGCTGCAGACCAGAAACGGCAAGCGCACCGCACCGGCGGCCCTGAAGATTGCTGTTGACCTTGTCAACGAAGGCAAGCTCACCGAGCGCGAAGCGGTCCTCAAAGTGGAGCCCAAGCAGCTCGACTCGCTGCTCCATCCGCAGTTCAATCCGGAAGCCCTCAAGAAGGCGAAGCCGATTGCCAAGGGTCTGCCGGCATCTCCGGGAGCTGCCTGCGGCCAGCTCTACTTCACCGCCGATGAAGCCACCAAGGCGGCGGCCGGCGGACAGAAGGTTGTCCTTGCCCGCCAGGAGACGAGCCCGGAGGATATCGAGGGCATGTACGCTTCCGAGGGCATCCTGACAGCCAGAGGCGGCATGACCTCGCACGCGGCCGTTGTTGCCCGCGGCATGGGCACCTGCTGCGTGGCCGGCTGCGGTGAGGTCCGCATTTCTGAGGCGGACAAGACCATGACGGGTCCGGACGGCACTGTATATAAGGAAGGCGACTGGATTTCTCTTGACGGCTCTACCGGCAACGTCTACGGCGAAGCCATCGAGACGCAGGAAGCCCAGGTCACCGGCGACTTTGAGACGGTCATGAACTGGGCCGATGGCATCCGCAAGCTCAACGTCAGAACCAACGCCGACACGCCGCACGACGCGAAGCAGGCCGTTGAATTCGGCGCGGAAGGGATCGGCCTGTGCCGTACCGAGCATATGTTCTTCGACGAGGACCGTATCGGACCGATGCGCGAGATGATCGTTGCCAACGACACCGAGCAGCGTGAAAAGGCGCTTGCCAAGCTGCTGCCGATGCAGAAGAACGACTTCAAGGAAATCTACAGGGCGATGGAAGGCCGCCCGGTGACGATCCGCTTCCTGGACCCGCCGCTGCATGAATTCCTGCCGACGGATCCCCAGGACATCAAGGATCTGGCAGACGACATGGGTCTTACCGTGGACGAGCTCACCGGCATCATTGAAGACCTGCACGAGTTTAACCCGATGCTCGGCCACCGCGGTGTCCGTCTGGCGATCACCTACCCCGAGATTGCTGTCATGCAGACCCGCGCTGTGATCGAGGCTGCGATCGAGGTCATGGAAGAGACAGGCCTTGATATCGTGCCGGAGATTATGATTCCGCTGGTCGGTGACCTGAAGGAACTCGACTACGTCAAGCATTACGTGGATGAGACGGCCAAGAAGGTCATGGACGAGAAGGGCAAGCAGATCGAATACAAGGTCGGCACCATGATCGAGGTCCCGCGCGCTGCCGTCACAGCGGACGACATCGCCAAGGAAGCGGAGTTCTTCTCGTTCGGCACCAACGATCTGACGCAGATGACCTTCGGCTTCAGCCGCGACGATGCCGGCAAGTTCCTCGAGGACTACTACGAGAAGAAGGTCTACGAGTTCGATCCGTTCCAGAAACTCGACCAGACTGGCGTCGGCCAGCTGGTGAAGATGGCTGTGGAAAAGGGCAAGGCTACGCGTCCAGACATCAAGCTGGGCATCTGCGGCGAGCACGGCGGCGATCCGTCCACGGTGGAGTTCTGCAACGAGGTCGGCCTCAACTATGTATCCTGCTCACCGTTCCGTGTACCGATCGCGAGACTGGCGGCTGCCCAGGCTGTCGTCAAGCAGGAAGACGAAAACAAATAACAGGCTCAGCCTGCCAGGTAAAAAGGACCGCGTCTGCGGTCCTTTTTTCGCGCATGGAAAAGCAGAATCGACGCTTCGGCAAGGCCCCCTGGAACCGGCCTGTTTGCCATTGATCCGGAAATAGCCTATAATACCTACCGGCGAATTGCCTACACATTATTTTGGAGGTGACCAGATGTCATATGTAAGCAGAGTACTTGATTGGGTAAAGTCGAGAGACGCGGGTCAGGATGAGTTTATCCAGGCGGTCACGGAGGCCCTGCCGACACTGACGCCGGTGCTCGATCAGCATCCGGAGTACGAGAAGCAGGCCGTCCTTGAGCGGCTTGTGGAACCCGACCGGCAGATTATTTTCCGCGTTCCATGGGTGGACGATGTCGGCAACGTGCACGTGAACCGCGGCATGCGGGTACAGTTCAACAACTCCATCGGACCTTACAAGGGCGGACTGCGCTTTCATCCGACGGTCAACCTGGGCATCATCAAGTTTCTCGGCTTCGAGCAGATCTTCAAGAATTCGCTGACCGGATTGCCGATCGGCGGCGGTAAGGGCGGCTGCGATTTTGACCCGAAGGGTAAGTCGGACAACGAGATCATGCGCTTCTGCCAGGCCTTCATGAGCGAACTCTACAAGTACATCGGCCCGGATATGGATGTGCCGGCCGGAGACATCGGTGTCGGCGGCCGCGAAATCGGCTATCTGTTCGGCATGTACAAGAAGCTCACCGGCGAGAATCACGGCGTCCTCACGGGCAAGGGTCTCTCGTACGGTGGCAGCTTGACCCGCACGGAGGCGACCGGTTTCGGTCTGGTTTACTTCGTAAAGGCGATGATTGAGGCGGCCGGCAAGAGCTTCGAGGGCACAGACGTTGTCATTTCCGGTTCGGGCAATGTGGCTATCTACGCTGCGCAGAAGGCACAGGAATACGGCGCAAAGGTCGTGGCCATGTCAGACAGCAACGGCTATGTGCACGATCCGGACGGGATCAAGCTCGATATCATCAAGGATATCAAGGAAGTGAAGCGCGGCCGCATCAAAGAGTATGCTGAGCAGGTTTCGGGCGCCAAGTACGGCGAGGACCGCTCCGACATCTGGCAGATTCCCTGCGGAATCGCGCTGCCGTGCGCCACGCAGAATGAGCTTGGCAAGAAGAGTGCGGAAGCGCTGATCGATCACGGCTGCTTCGCCGTCGGCGAAGGTGCCAACATGCCGACCACGATTGAAGGCACGGATCTGTTCCTGGAGAAGGGTGTGCTCTTCGCTCCCGGCAAGGCCGCAAACGCGGGCGGCGTGGCGACCTCTGCACTGGAGATGAGCCAGAACAGCATGCGCATGCCGTGGACGTTCCAGGAAGTGGATGACCGGCTGCATCAGATCATGATCAATATCTTCGAGGAATGCCGCAAGGCAGCGACCGAGTATGCCACGCCGACAAACTACGTCGTCGGCGCCAATATCGCGGGCTTCCAGAAGGTTGCCCAGGCGATGCTTGCCCAGGGTATTGTCTGATCATTCCGGAGAAAACGAAACAGAGTTCCAAGCGGGCACCTGCAGGCAGGTGCCCGCTGCTTTGTTTTCTCACAGGCCGTTCGGGGTAGTTTTAGTAGTGAGACGGCGCAAGGCCGTCCGGACGTGGTCACTAGGAGGTTCCGAAATTGTTGCTGGATATCGTGATGACAGATGACAACAGGCGCATGACGGCCAAGGTGAGCGGCGATATCGATGCTGCCCAGCGCAAGGCCCTCAAGGCGGGACTGGAAGAGAAAATCCAGGAGTTTAAGCCCGAGACAGTGGAAATTGACTGCGGTGCGCTTGATTATATCGATTCCACCGGACTGGGAGTTCTTGTCAGCGCCCTGCGGCCGGTGAAGGAATACGGCGGAGAGATCAGGATCACCAAGCTCAAGCCGTTCCTGATGAAGATCTTCAGGATCACGGGGCTCGACGACATTTTTGTGCTCGAGGAGCAGTAACATGGCAGAGCAGATCAGGATGTACTTCCCGGCGGATACCGGGTATATCGGCACCATACGGCTGGCCCTGTCCGGTATTGCCGGCCACCTGAATTTCCGGATCAATGAAATTGAGGATATCAAGAGCTGCATAGCGGAAGCGTGTCTTCTGCTGATGAACGGGCAGCGCTGCCGGGGGCTCGACATTACAGTTGATCCCGGCGCCGATCTCACAGTTACTGTGCGCGGCGAACACGTTGAGCCTGACATGGAGACGGATTTCGAGGATTTCAACGACGAATTCAGCCGGATCATGATTGAGTCGCTCAGCGACGAGAGCTCATTCGCAGAAGAGAACGGACTGCTTACAGAGGTCGCATTCGTGAAGCAGCGGACGGAAAGTGCGGAGCAGGAACAGTGAGGGACCTGACACAGATTGACAGCGAGGTCCTGTTCCAGGAATACGCGCAGGACCGGGATGTCGAGGTCCGCAACGTGCTCATCGAACGCTACCTGTATATTGCCGAGATCGCGGCCAAAAAGTTTGCGGGCCGCGGCGTTGACTATGAGGACCTATACCAGGTGGCGTCCCTGGCACTCGTCAAGGCGATTGAGCGCTTCGAGCCGGAGCGCGGCATCAAGTTCTCGAGCTACGCGACGCCGTCTCTGATCGGCGAGATCAAGAATTATTTCCGGGATTCCTCCCGGGTCATGCGGCTGCCGCGCCGGGACACGGAACAGCTCAAGAAGATGAACCTCTACATGCAGGAATACGTCGCCAGTCATGGCGAGTCGCCCTCGCCGCGGCAGATCGCCTTGCATCTGGAGATTACCGAAGAGCGGGTTTTGGAGATCCTGGAGATGAAGCAGGCAGACAGCATCATGTCGCTTGACGCCGCCCTCGCAGTCGGTGAGAACTGCTCGCTCGGCAATGTGCTCGGTCAGCAGGACGCCAGTTTCGAGCGTATAGAGAATCACGATTTCCTCAACTACTGCATGAGCCTTCTTAACGATACAGAACGTCAGATTATACAGGAACGTTACATAGGGAACAAGACGCAGAAACAGGTGGCCGAGATGCTGCATGTGTCGCAGATGCAGATCTCGCGCATGGAGCGCAAGATTCTGGCCAAGCTGGGCAAAGTTTACAAGCAGTGAAGGGATAAGGCAGATGCTGATTGAGCGGATGAATGTACTGAAGACGGGAGCACGGAATTCCGTCGATCAGATGCTCAGGGCGATTGACGCCCGCCAGCCGCTGAGTGAAGGCAGCCGGGATGCCCTGCGGCTGGTGTCAATGGAGCTTCTCAACAATATCGCGGACCATTCGAGCGCCGACGTGGTCGAACTGAGCTGCAAGCTGCAGGACGGGGTTGTATCGATCACCATAGATGACAACGGACCGGGATTCGACTATCATGAAGTCATGGAGCGCAGCATGGTGGACCCGTTTGACGAGCGGGGCCGGGGTATGCTGATTGTTCAGGCGATCGCAGACGAGCTGCGCTACAACCCGGCCGGCAACTCGGTGCGGGTGGTGCTGAGGATCAATGGATAGAGAGTAGTTAAGCAGCAGGCGGTCCGGAAAACGGCCGTCTCTGTGTCTATATGATAACTTCGCGACGCCGGACCTTTCGGGTCAACACAAAATTCTATCTCTTCATGGCGCTGATCGCTGCAGCTGCCGGGCTTACGCTCTATATGATGCTCCGAACGGAAAGCGCGGTTGTGCGGGAAGGCAGCCTGCAGTTTACTGCCAGCATGCCGGTCGTGGTGGTCCGTGACGAGGAAGTGATCACGACCGAGAGCTACGAAAAGGTAAACTTTCTGGTTCCGGACCTGCAGCGGGTTGAGGCCGACACGCCGGTTGCGGAGATCTTCCGCTGGGGCTACAACGAGCGGGTGATGAACGACGTTATCGACGTGCAGAACCAGATTGAAGAGTACGAGCGCCGCGCCGGTGCCCTCAGCGAAGACGTACGGGAGACGGAAGCCTCGATTTCGGAGGTGACAGACGAGATCCGGCAGATTGCGAACGGGGCAGAAGGGGATATGATTGCGGCGGAGCGCCGCCTGAACACCCTGATGGACCAGAAACGGCAGCTGCTCGCCGACGGAGCCCGCCGTGACAGTCAGCTGACAGCGCTCTACGACCAGGAGCAGCAGCTGCTGGACCGCGTCAACAGCTGGCGGGAAATCTCCAACGCACCGCAGGCCGGTGTGGTCAGCTATTACTACGACGGCTACGAGCGCGTGATCAATGCAGACAATATCCGCAATGTCTCTGCTGATATCGTCAACGCCCTGATCAGCGGTACGCTCGAAGTGCAGACGGATGAGGAGGACACGGCGAGACCGATCTACCGGCTGGTGGACAATTTCAGCTGGTATGTTGTGCTTGAGCCCCGGGAGCGGGTGCTGGAATTCGCCAATGACAACACGTTCACGGTGGTGTTTGCCGACTTCCCGGAGCGGCGCTTCGAAGGGCGCATCATCGGCAACGTTTCGGAAGGCTCCACCTATCTGTACGTGATGGAGTTTGCGGAAGACATTGGTCAGCTGATCAATACCAGGCGGGCCCAGGCCACACTGAGTGCGGCCTTTGACGGACTGATCGTGCCCGAGCGGGCCATCGTAGAATCAGGCGGCCAGCAGGGCGTGTATGTAATGGAAAATAAGGTACGGAGCTTTGTGCCCGTCAACGTTAGGATTGTGCAGGACGGGGAAGCGGTCGTCGAGACGCTCGACGGCAGCACGCGGCTGCAGGCTGGCAGCCGGGTTGTATGGTGAGGTGAGAGAGTGTCTGTAGCCGGGAATCTGGCAAGAGTCAGGGAGCAGATCGCAGACAGCTGCCGCAGGGCGGGCGTGAAAGAGGATTCGGTCACGCTCATCGCAGTTTCAAAAACCGTCGGCGACGAGGCCATCATGGAAGCGTACAACGCCGGGCAGCGGCAGTTCGGGGAGAACCGTGTACAGGAGTATCTGCGCAAGGCCGAAGCTCTGCCGGATGACATCGAGTGGAACCTGATCGGTCACTTGCAAACGAATAAGGCAAAGTATATAATTGGTCCGGATATTTTCCTGCTTCAGTCGCTTGACCGGCTGGAGCTGGCAAAAACATTGGAGAAGTACTGCGCCCTCCGGGATGTTAACCTGCGGGTCCTGATCCAGGTGAACCTGTCGCGGGAAGAGTCGAAGAGCGGCGTATTCAAAGAAGATTTGGCTGAATTCCTTGGCGACCTCACGGCATGCAGTCATTTGGAGATCAAAGGGCTGATGACGATCGGGCCGCACACGGATGATGAGAAGGCGATCCGTGCTGTGTTCGCTGAAGCAAAGGCTCTTTTCGATCGGCTAGCTTGCCAGATACCGGATTTCGAATATCTGTCCATGGGCATGTCGAACGACTTTGAACTGGCCATCCTGGAAGGTTCAAACATGGTTCGCGTAGGGACCTCGATATTCGGAGCACGAAACTACTCCAAGTAGACAAAAGCTGCAACGAGGAGACGGAAATGGCGGGATTTGGAAAGAAGCTGCTTGGCTTTATCGGCCTTGAGGAGGCAGATGAGCTCGAGGAGACTTATTACGATGGTCCGGAAGAGGAGCCCGAGCCGGAGCCGGACTATCTTCCCGACGATTACGAACCGGTGGAGGAAGTCCCCACCTACAGCAAGAAGGTGCGTCCCACGACTGGCAAATTCTTAGGAACAACGGATCCGAGCAAAGTGAGCCTACTGATTTACAAGCCTTCCTCATATGAAGAGACGCAGAACATCATTGACAACCTGAAAAACAACCGCCCCATCATTGTGAATCTCGATGAGCTGGACACGGACGTGGCCCAGCGGATCCTGGATTTTATCAGCGGAGCGGTCTATGCGCTTTCGGGGAACATCCGCAAGGCGGCGCGCAACATCTTCGTCGTGGCTCCGAACGAAGTGGACGTGAGCACCAATCTGAGCGGGGAGTCCATGTCAGCGGCGGTGGATGATTTCGACGCCAATTACTTTCCGAACGGCGGTATGTAAGTGAAGTCTTAAGGAGGATGGCGGATGAACATCACACCGAAAGACATTTTGGAGAAAGACTTCGGAAAGAAGTTTCACGGCTACGATCCGGAGCAGGTGGATGAATTTCTTGATGAGATCATCAAGCAGTTTGAATCCCTGATCGAGGAAAACCAGAATATCCTGGCCAAGAACGAGGCACTCAAGAGCGAGGTTTCGCGGCTCAAGGCGCAGACAGACAAATCGGACCGGATCGAAGACAAGCTGATGTCGACCGTCATCACGGCCCAGCGCAACGCGACGCTCTACCTGGAGAAAGCGGAAGCCCAGGCGCAGAAGGTGCTCGATATGGCAAACCAGAATGCGCGCACTGTGGTGGAAAGCGTGCACATGCGCATGGAGGCTGCCAAGCAGGAACTGAACAAGTACGAACGGGTGATCAGTGACTACAAGAAGCGGTTCAGGCTGTTTCTCGAAGAGCAGTCTGCGTTTGTCGATGCGCATCTTATCAATGCCGAGCAGCTGCAGATCGCCTCAAAGGATGCGAGCCGTTCCATTTCGCAGCTGGAACAGCAGATGCGGGATCTGGATGAGCAGTCGCACCGGGAGAACGTACATCTCAGCGATATGGTTCAGCAGACGCGGGAGGAGCAGACCTTCGACTTTGAACAGAGCACAGCGAATCTGCAGGAAATCGTCAACGAAATCATTGACGACTGAGCGCCGCGGGCAGCATGATCAGATTTCCGGAGCCGTCAGGGAGGGCTCTTTTTCTTTTTTCCGGGCATTTTCAGATCCCTGCATACGTGCCCCTAGAAACAGAAAGGAGGGCGGCCGCAGGCGGCCGCTATATCCACGATGAGAAGAACGATACCGGCCCTGCTGATGGCCGCCGTGTTCCTTTTGCTCGCCGCAGCCGGGGCCGGCGCGGCCGCAGCACCGGCAGACAGAGTGGGCGTCATTCTGTATCTGATGAATGCGGAGAATGAGCCGCTTGCCAACACCACCGTCCTGCTGCAGGAAAACATCAACAGCCAGGACGCCTATGAAGGGGAGACAGACCGCCAGGGTATCATGATGATCCCGAGTTTTCCCCTGACGGGCTTTGTGATGGCGGTTCGCAATGAAGATAATGCCCTTGCCGGCCTGATAGACATGACCATGTACCCGGGTTCTTCCACCGAGATCATGAACAACCCGCGTACAGACCACGATACGGTCAGCCTGGAGACGCTGCGCGGCTCTACCCTTTCAGAGCACATCAACGGCAACGCACCACTGGAGATTGCGGGGGGCGGCGACAGCATTCCCCTGCTACATTACGAAGTGCAGGTGAGCGAGGCTGCGGGCGGTGTTGGTGCCCTCTTCAAGGTCGAGGACGGCAACACCATGGTCCTCGAGGGCGTCTCAGACGGTGCCCCGGGTGCCGTGATTCCGGAACCGACACTGCCGCCCGACGATGATGCTGCCCTGCCGGCCAGCCGGCCGCCGGCCTCGCCGTCTGCGGCCGTCACGACGCCGGCCCCGTCCGAAACGGAGCAGCCAAGCGCGGCTCCGACCACCGCTGCGCCCGAAACGCCCTCTCCTGTACCCTCTCAGACAGAACCACAGCCCTCGCCGTCCGCCGTTCCATCAGAGACCGAGCAGCCGACGCAGGAGCCTTCGGCCGTCCCAAGCACAGAACCGACGCCCACACCGGTGCCGCCGACCGACACGCCGTCACCGACATCCGTGCCGACGACGCAGGCCAGCCTCGTCAACGTGAAGCTTCAGCTCAAAAATACAGCCGGAACTCCGCTCGCCTACTACCGCACACAGCTGAACGGCACGGTGGATGCAACGGCAAACGGGGAAGGTGAGGCTTACTACACAAACGTCACGACGAACGTCACGCATGAGCTGACGGTCTCGACGCCGGAAGGATCGCCGCTCGGCTCGTGCGGGCTCCGCTTCATTGAAGGTCAGTCCACTTCAGTGGCTTCCGTGAGCACCGGCAGTACCTACACGATTGATTACCAGGCAGGTACTCAGGATGTCTACGTGGAGATGGTCGTGGATGCAGGGGATGTTGCCGCCGGACAGGCGAGCGCGGAGCCGGCCCCTGATCCGACGCCTGTCCCGTCCGATGCAGCCGCCGCGCCGGCTTCGGCTGCCGAGGCGCAGCCGCAGGCAAGCGAGGATGTGATCGGCACGCCGTCGACGCCGGAGACAGTGCCGGCAAGCGGCCCGAGCCTGACCGGCTACTTCAGTGATGAAGCCGGCGTGGCAATCGGCGGAGCCACGATCCGCCTGCGCAATGAGGACACCAAAGCACTCAGTTCGGCCATTACGACAGCTGAGGGCACGTTTACGATCAGCCAGCTGCCGCCCGGCAACTATTCGATCGGAGCGCTGAGTCCGCAGGGCCGTAATCTCGGGGAGATCCAGTTCACAGCGGCGCGCGGCACGAAGACGCGTCTCAAGACGAGCTCAAACGGCACGACATATCTCTCTGAAGCGCAGGACGCGGATACTGTCTATGTCGACCTGCGTGAACTCTCGAACGGCAGTCTTGACATGCTCTATGCAGCCCAGTCCCCGATGGCCGCACCGGCTATGCCGACCACGCGCGTCGTGGAGCCGGCAGCCGTGAAGCCGCCGGTGCTCGACATGGAGCAGACGGACGAGACAGTCGTGGTGGAGCCGGAAGATCAGGGCGGCAGTCTCGGGATGATCATCCTGGTTGCCGGCCTGTGCGCCGCGGGCGCGGCAGCTGCCGTCATCCTGATTTCCCGCAACGCCAGAATCCGGTAGTTGTCACTTATGTCCTTTTGCGGCCGGCAGCGTCTCTGCCGGCCTTTGTGCGTAGAGACTTATGGAAAAGAAAAACAGACGGTTTTACGCCGCGTTGATTCTGATCGCCGCCATCGTGGTTTTCGATCAGCTGGTAAAGCTGTGGGCTGACGCTGTTCTGCAGGCAGCTCCAGGCCAGGTACTGCCCTTTATACCAGGCTTCATGGATCTGCGTTATGTGCAGAATACGGGTGCTGCCTTCTCCCTGTTTGCCGGTGCCACCTGGGTGCTTGGTCTGATATCTCTCATCCTGGCTGTGATCATCATCTACTTCCTCTGGCGGGGCCGCCGCAGCGGTTCTCTGCTCTATATGCTTTCCCTGAGCTTTATCGCTGGCGGAGCCCTCGGAAATGTGATTGACCGTTTCCGGCTCGGCCACGTGGTTGATATGCTGGAGTTTCAGTTTGTTCAGTTTGCGATCTTCAATGTGGCTGACTGCTTTGTCTGCGTCGGGGCAGTCCTGTTTGCGATCTGCATCCTGACAAGCACCGACCGCGCCAAGAAGACGGAGACAGCCTCATGACAGAAGGAGCAGTCACGCGCGAACCGGCAGCAGCCGCAGCTGAGCAGGAAGCAGAAAGACCCGCCGCAGCTGGCCTGCAGGCGGCCGCAGAGAGGAGCAGCCCAGGCGGCGATTCCGTCTGTGCTGCTCCGGATGAACAGCAGGCGGCCTCTGAGCCATGCAGCCCGGATGCGGAAGCAGAATGTCTGGTCATGAGCGAGCTCCGGGTCACCGCTGAGCAGAACGAAGGCAGGCTGGATGCCTTTCTCGCACGCCTGTACCCGGATCTGACCCGTTCGTACCTGCGTAAGGCGATCCTGGAGGGGGCCTTTCTGCTGAACGGCAGTCAGGCGAAGGCCGGCGCAGCTGTGAAAGAGGGCGACACAGTCACGGGATGCATTCCGGAACCGAAAAAGATCTCCGCCGAGCCGCAGAACATCCCGCTGGATGTTTTCTACGAAGACAGAGATCTGCTGGTCGTGAACAAACCGCGCGGCATGGTCACGCATCCGGCGGCCGGCACTCCCGACGGCACGCTCGTGAACGCACTGCTTTATCATACGAAGGATCTTTCCGGTATTGCCGGGGAGCTACGGCCTGGGATCATTCACCGGCTGGACAAGGACACTTCTGGGCTCCTGGTGATTGCCAAGAATGACCGCAGTCATCAGGCGCTGAGTGCAGAGCTGCAGGCACGTCATTTTGAAAAACGCTATCTCGCGCTGGTGGAAGGGAATGTGGTCCAGGACGAGGGAACCATTACGCAGCCGATTGGCAGGAGCCGCCGTGATTACCGCAAGATGGCCGTGCGTCCAAACGGACGCGAAGCCGTCACGCACTACCGGGTGCTCGAGCGGTTCGGCCGCTACACGCTGCTCGAAATCACGATTGAGACCGGCCGCACGCACCAGATACGGGTGCACATGCTGCACATGGGTCATCCGGTGGCGGGAGATCCACTGTACGGCAAGGAGGATCCGCTGCATCTCGAAGGCCAGTTCCTGCATGCCCGGCGTTTGTGCTTTGATCATCCCTCTACCGGTGAGCGCATGTGTTTTGAGGCACCGCTTCCGGAAAAACTCCAGGAAGTACTTGACCAGCTGCGCCGTCGAATCGGCACCAGACAGGACGATGGCGTCGCGGACGAAGCGCAGACGCTGCCGGCTCCCAACGGAACACCTGACGAGACGGCTGCAGCAGTCCAGCAAACTGACGAAGCTTAAATCGTACCGGATATCTGTCTGTTCAGACTGCTGAGCCTCAGTTCAGGCCAGACCGGCTGCATCGGGCCGGAAGCGGGCTGAAAAAGCAGTCCGTACTGATGACAGGTATTGCAGCAGCTTGATTCCTTGCTGATTGTCGGCTAAAGAACCGATGAAGCTTCACGGATCCGGCTTACTTCCATGCGGATGGAAACGTGCTGTCCAGACTGCTGGGAGTCATCCTCCAGCCGCACGGCAGACATACTGGCGGTTGGACTGCTTCACCTGTTCAAACAGCCAGCAAAGTGGAGCAGCCTGCATCCAGCCTATGAAGTTTCGTTTCCTGTCAGCGAAGAGCTTTTTGCAGGCAGGCCCTTAACATAAAAGCTCTTGAAACCGCCGCTGCGTAGTTTTACAGCTCAGTCGAGATCAGTTAAGCGAGTGCATTCGCGAATAGGCGGACAGCCGGATGCATGCCGCCAGAGCGAGCTTATGAGCTCGGGCACGAGGACGAAATGACCAGTGCAGCATGTGGTGAGGGCCTGCCAAGGATGATGTGGAAGCGAAAGGCGTCAGGCGGGATCAACCATGAAACTCCTGGAAAACTCGCGTGCGGCCAGGCGTGTCCCATCTGTTTCACGGGCCGTAGACAAAATGTCCTAAACGCGGATAATTGTATATGCTCCACGGGGAGCAGGGGACCGGCTGGCCATGGCCGAGAGATCTCGAAAGGACGCAGGAGCAGAAACCATGGACCTTGTGATTAAGAACGTGCATGCCGTGAACCCGGGTGGTGTTGCGCTCAATGTGGACATTGCTGTTGCGGACGGAAGAATCGTTCGTCTGGGCACTTTTGGAGACGTGCATGGCATCGACCTCATTGACGGCACGGACCTATATGCGTTTCCTGGATTCTGCGACGCGCACTGCCGCCTGCGGGAAATAGGATTCACGCACAAGGAAGACATCGTGACCGGCGCCTACAGTGCGGCATCCGGAGGTTACACGGACATCTGTATGATGCCGAACACCCGTCCGGTGATTGATACGCCGGCCATTGTGACGGATGTGCTCACCCGGGCGCGGGAGGCATGCATCGACGTGTGGCCAATCGCGGCAATCACCAAAGGTATGAAAGGGCGCCGCCTGACGGACTTCGCCCGTCTGCATCAGGCCGGGGCCATTGCTTTTTCGGATGACGGCATGCCGCTTGAAAGCATTGATGTCATGACAAATGCGATGCGCCGTTCCCTCACGGAGGACGTGCTTCTGATGGTGCAGGAGGACCTGCCGACGCTCTTTGCCACTGGGGTCTATGAGCCGCCGGAGCGGCTGATTCGCGGTGCGGAGGCGCTGGCGCCGGAGAGCGAGGAACAGCTGCTGTCGAGGGATCTGTACCTGGCAGAGCGGTACGGCGGACGTCTTCATCTGTGTCACGTGGGCAGTGCCGGCTCCATAGAGCAGATCCGCCGCTATGAGGCCAAGCACCTTGGGAATGTTTCGTGCGAGACGGCGCCAAGCTGCTTTGCAACGTCCGACGCGTTTGTCGCGACCCGGAATGTCAACACGAGGATCCGCCGCTCCGCGCAGCAGGTGCTGAACCGCGAAGCAGTTGTGGAAGCGCTGATCGGCGGCGTCATCGGTTCGATTGCCACGGACCGGGCGCCGCGGGCAGATGCGGACGCGGATCAGATGTCCTTTGAGCTCTACGGGTTTGAGACAGCCTTTCCGCTGGCGATCACGAATCTGTTCGCGCCGGCGCTTCTGACACTGCCGCAGATTGCGCGCCTGATGAGCACCAATCCACGGCACCTTCTCGGTCTGCCGGGCGGTTATCTGGCTGCGGGACAGCCGGCGGATATTGCGCTCTGCGACCTCAACCGGCGTTTCCAGTTCGGCAGCCGCTCGACCCGGAGCCCGTTTGCCGGCATGGACATGCACGGCTCTGTGGTGATGACCATTAAGAGCGGCCGCATTGTCTACGACCGCTCGCCGTACCAGAGCTAGGACGGTCAGCACGGACGGAAACAGGGCATAGATAAGATGAGAATCGTTATCGTTGGGGATGGAAAGGTCGGCTACGCTCTCAGTGAACAGCTGACGAGCGAGGATCATGATATTGTTGTCATCGACAGCCGCCGGGAAGTGCTCGAGGCTTCGCTCAATACGCTCGATGTCAAGGTGGTGCGCGGCAACGGAGCCACGTTCGAGGTGCAGCGGGAAGCGGAGGTGGAGGACAGCGACGTGCTGGTGGCGGCCACTTCGGCAGATGAGGTGAATCTGCTGTGCTGCATTGTAGCCCGCAAGCTCGGCTGTCCGCATACGATTGCCCGGGTCCGCAACCCGGAGTATGCGCAGCTCAGAGAGCTGCAGGCAGAGCTCGGCCTTTCGCTGATGACAAACCCAGAGTCTGCCTGTGCGCTCGAAATCTTCAGGCAGATTCAGTTCCCATCGTTTCTGCACCTCGACTCATTCGCTAAGGGCAGAGCGGAAATCGTGGAGTTTGAGCTTCGCACCGGCAGCCCGCTTATCGGCCATGAACTCATGGATTTTGACAGCATCACGCATGTCAATTCGCTGGTCTGCGCAGTGGATCGCGGCGGCGAGGTCTTCATCCCGGACGGTTTTTTCCGCCTGGAGGAAAAGGACAAGATTTCGGTCGCGGCTTCTGCCGCGGACCTGGCACGTCTGGTCCGCAGCCTGGAGCTCAGCCGCAAAAAGATCCGCAACATCTTGATTGTGGGCGGCGGCAGCAACATTGCCTATTACCTGACCCGGTCTCTTTCCGACCAGGGCGCCCGCATTACCCTGATTGAGCGGCAGCGGGAGCGCTGCGAAAAGCTGGCTGAGTACTTCCCAAAAGCAAACATTGTGCTCGGAGACGGTTCAGACCGCCGTGTGCTGGATGCCGAAGGAATTGCCATGCAGGACGCAGTCGTGACCCTGACAGACGTGGACGAAGAGAACCTCATCATCTCCATGTACGCAGATTTTGTCGGCGTCCCCAAGGTCGTGACGAAAATCAACCGGGCTGAATACACCGAGATGTTCCGGGACCGCAACCTGGGCCGGGTTGTGAGCCCGAAAGAAGCGTGCACGACAGAGATCGTGCGCTATGTGCGGGCCATGCAGAACACGAGCGGCGGTGAGGTTCTGGCCCTGCACCGGCTGGTCGACGGCCGGCTTGAGGCGCTGGAATTCCGGGCGACGCGGGCCACGCAGCACCTTCGCGTGCCGCTCAGGGAACTGAAACTGAAACCGGACATCCTGATTGCCTGTATCAACCGCATGGGCAGAGTCGTCATCCCGCGCGGATCGGATTCGCTGCGGCTTGGAGATACGGTGATTGTGGTCACGTTCAGTGACCGGATGATCAAGGACCTGAACGACATTTTTGCGGATCCAGAGCCCGTATGAACAGGCGCATGATCTTCTATGTGCTGTGCGTGCTGCTCCGCATGGAAGCAGTGTGCATGCTTCCGGCTCTCATCATTGCAGCGGTGCTCGGGGAGCGACAGAGTGCCTGGGGCTTCTTTATGGCTGTCATTCTGTGCGGCGCCGTGAGTCTTCTGACCTTTTTGCGCCGGCCGCGCACGCAGAGCCTGACGCCCCGGGACGCTTTCCTGACGGTTGCTATCGGCTGGCTTGTGGCGTCCCTGTTCGGCTCACTGCCTTTTTCCATTTCCGGTGCTGTTCCGAGTTTTACGGACAGCGTTTTTGAGACCGTCTCCGGCTTTACCACGACTGGTGCGAGCATTCTCACAGACGTCGAGAGCATGTCGAAGAGTCTGCTTTACTGGCGCAGCTTCACCCACTGGCTGGGCGGCATGGGCGTCCTCGTTCTCCTGCTTGCAATCATGCCGGCTTCGAGAAATGCCGGCGGGATGCATATTCTGCGGGCGGAAAGCCCGGGACCGCAAGTGGACAAACTTGTCCCCCGTCTCGGCAACAGTGCCAAGATTCTCTACATTATATACATCGCGCTCACTGCGCTGCAGATGATTCTGCTCCTTGCCGGCGGCATGCCCCTGTTTGAGAGTGTCACAACGGCTCTCGGTACGGCCGGAACCGGCGGCTTTGCTGTGCTTGGTGACAGCATGGCCAGTTACTCCCCGTATCTGCAGAACGTTGTCACGGTCTTCATGCTCATCTTCGGCGTGAACTTCAATATTTTCTACCTGCTGATGGTGCGCGAGTTCTATAAGGTGCTGAAGAGCACGGAGATCTGGGTATACCTCGGTCTCTTTGCTGCGTCTGTCCTGCTGATCACGGTCAATATCTATCCGCAGTTTCACACGGTAGGGGAGAGCGTGCAGCAGGCTGCTTTTCAGGTTGCCTCGGTCATGACTACAACCGGTTTTGCCACGGTGGACTTCAATCTATGGCCGCAGTTTTCGAAGATGGTGCTGCTGACGCTGATGTTCTGCGGAGCCTGCGCCGGTTCCACGGGCGGCGGCATCAAGACAGCACGTCTCATTATTGTGGCCAAGGCATTCCGGCGGGACCTGCTTAGAATGATCCGGCCGCGCTCTGTTGTGCTGGTCAGGATGGACGGCCATTCGGTCGATGAGGATACAATCCGCACGACGCTGGGATTTGTGGCGGCCTACGTCCTGATCATGGGAGCTTCGGTGCTGCTTGTGGCCCTCAACAACTTTTCATTTGAGACAACCGTGACTTCTGTTGTCGCCTGTCTCAATAATATTGGACCGGGCTTTGACATGGTTGGTCCGATGGGAAGCTTTGCCTCGTTCAGCCCATTCAGCAAGTGGGTACTGACAGCAGACATGCTGATTGGCCGTCTGGAGCTCTTCCCGATCTTGATGCTGGTGTTCCCGTCGGCCTACCGCCGCTGGTAGACGGCGCAGTGCGGGTTAAAGCCTCAAAGAAGGTGTATCTATAAGAAGGGAAACGGCCCCGCGGGCAGCATGCCCGCAGAAAGGAGTAATCAGCAATGGCAGATATTCAGAGATATAACGGCGGCGGCATTCAGCGCCACGATCCTTCTTCGCTCTTCGGTCTCGGAGATTTCTTCCGCGGCATCTTCGGCGATCCAATGCAGGGCACCTTCCGCGTGGACGTCACAGATGATGGTGATCACTATACACTTGAGGCGGATCTGCCGGGACTGCACCGCGAGAACATTGATGTGACAGCCAAGAACGGCTATCTCACGATCAAGGCTGCCATGGACTCAGAGCAGCAGAGCGACAATGACGGCTTTGTGATCCATGAGCGCCGCAGCGGCACCGTGTCGCGTTCTTTCGCCATTGGCGACGTCGACGAGGACAAGATCACAGCCGACTACAAGCAGGGCGTTTTGACCGTGACGCTCCCGAAAGGACAGGACTCGGACGACGCGCCACGGAAGATCGATGTTGAGTAGCAAAAGCATATAACGGACGGGATAAGCGCCTGCGGGCGCTTTTTCGTTGCCGGCAATATGGCGGATATGCTAGAATGGGGCGCGGAAGGAGCCTTTTGCATAGATGAGCAAAGTATTCCTCGCAATTGACGGCAACAGCCTGCTGCACCGAGCATACTGGGCTGTGCGGCCGATGAGCGACAAGGAAGGCCGGCCGACACACGCTGTGTACGGCTTTCTGCGGATGCTTTTCCGCCTGGTGGAAGAGTACGATCCGGACCATATCGCCGTCGCATTTGACGTCAGCGAGCCGACCATGCGCCATAAAGCCTACGAAGGCTACAAGGGAGGGCGAAAGAAAACGCCGGATGATCTGCTGGCACAGTTCGGCACCCTCAAGGATGCCCTGCACCTCCTGGGTATCCGCTACGTGGAATGTCCCGGCTTTGAGGCGGACGACATTCTGGGTACGCTGGCCAAACGAGCCGATTTTCCGACATATATCGTCACCGGAGACAGGGATGAGCTGCAGCTTATCTCCGATACCACGACGGTCCTGCTGACGCTGAAAGGCGTTTCAGAAACCAAGGCGATGACGCCCCAAACACTGAAAGAGGACCTGGGTCTGCGACCGGATCAGATCCCGGATCTCAAAGGTCTGATGGGGGATGCTTCAGACAACCTGCCGGGCGTGGCCGGGATCGGGGAAAAGACAGCGCTCAAGCTGCTGGCCAAGTGGGACAGCGTCCAGAATCTTTACGACCATATCGATGAGATGCCGGAAAACGCGCAGCGCCGCAAGCTGGTCGAGGGTGAGGACTCGGCTTTCATGAGCCGGGATCTCGCTGTGATTGTGGACGCTCCGGTCAAGGAGCAGATTTCTGACTTTGCGTTTGACGGATTCAGCCCGGAAGGCGGCCTGGAACTGGTAAACAAGTACTCGTTCCGCAGCTTCGCCGACCGGTTCCGCCCTGGCGCTGAGCCGAAACCGGCTGCTGCGGCGCAGCAGGCAGTACCCGTCTGCGAAGTGACGCCGGCTTTTCTTTCTGAACTGGAAGGGACGGAACGCCTCGGCTTTTATCTGACGCCGGAAGCTTTCCGCTTTGCTGCCGGGCCGGGCAAGGAATTCTCTATTGCACGGAACGACGAATGCACGCCTGAAAGCCTGGCAGCGCAGCTCAACGATCTGTTTGCCGGCCGTGACGTCGTGACTTTCGGTGTCAAGGACCTGATGCATGAGCTGGAGCCCTGCGGAATCCGGATCCGTCAGTTCGAGGATGTCATGCTGGCTGCCTGGATCCTCAATCCCGGTCTTGGCTCCTACGGGGCCGAGCAGGTTATGCAGCGCGCCGGCCTTGAGCCGGGTGCGGCTGCTTTTCTGGAACTGTGGGACCGCCAGCAGCGCGAAATCAACGAAAAGGGACTCAACTATATCTATCAGGATATAGAGAAACCACTGCTGCCGGTGCTGTTTGCGACCGAGGAGCGGGGAGTCGTGGTCAGCACCGAGGAGCTTACAAAGCTTGGAGACGAGTACGACAGCGAGATTGCCAAGCTTTCGCAGGAAATCTATGATCTGGCGGGCGAGGAATTCAATATTGGATCGCCCAAGCAGCTTTCTGCTGTTCTGTTCGACAAGCTGGGCCTGAAACCCGGAAAAAAGACCCGCACCGGCTATTCCACGGATATTTCGGTGCTCGAAAAGCTGCGCAAGGATCATCCGATCGCGGCAAAGCTCATTGACTACCGGGCTGTGGCGAAACTGAAAAACACCTATATAGACGGACTCCTGCAGGCCGTACGCGACGGCCGTCTGCACACGACCTTCCTGCAGACCGCGACCGCCACCGGCCGCCTCTCGAGCACCGAGCCCAACCTGCAGAACATCC
Organism: Clostridia bacterium; assembly: GCA_014805015.1. Classification (GTDB taxonomy): domain Bacteria; phylum Bacillota; class Clostridia; order Christensenellales; family Christensenellaceae; genus JAAUYQ01. Next base: position 21,929 of record JAAUYQ010000090.1, read on the forward strand.
CGGTGCGCTCAAAGATGGCGCAGGACATCCGCCGGGCTTTTGTTGCGCCAGAGGGCAGAACAATTGTTTCCGCCGACTATTCCCAGATAGAGCTGCGGGTGCTCGCCGCGATCGCGGATGACGCGAACCTCCGGGCGGCGTTTGAGCGCGGCGAGGACATTCACCTGCGCACAGCAGCCGAGATTCTCGGGAAGGCGATGGATGAAGTGACGCCCGCAGAGCGCGCCCACGCGAAAGCCGTGAATTTCGGGATTGTCTACGGTATCAGTGACTTCGGTCTTTCCCAGAACGCAGGCATACCGCGCAAGGATGCAGCCCGCTACATAAAGCGCTATCTCGAAGAGTTCTCGGGCGTAAAGCGCTATATGGACGATATTAAGCAGCAGGCGCACGAGGAGGGCTTTGTCCGCACGCTTTTCGGCCGGATCCGGTACTTCCCGGACATAAACTCCTCAAACTTCAATCTGCGGGCCCAGGCAGAGCGGGCAGCCATGAACGCCCCAATCCAGGGGACGGCGGCCGACATCATGAAGATTGCCATGATCCAGGCTGCCAAAAGGCTGGCTTTGCTCGATGCAGAGCTGGTTCTGCAGGTGCATGATGAACTGATCGTGTATGCGCCGGACGACCGGGTGGAAGAGACGGCGTCTGCTCTGCGGGAAGTGATGGAAAATGCCGTGGAGCTGGCCGTTCCGCTCAAGGTGAATACTGCCTGGGGCAAGACCTGGCAGGAAGCCAAATGAGCCGCGTCATTGGGCTCTACGGCGGCTCGGGTGCCGGAAAGAGTCAGGTCGCTCGCTGGTTTGCGGGTCACGGTGCGCTCGTGATTGATGCAGACGAGGTGTCACGCGAAGTCTCAGCCCCTGGCGGTAGTGCGCATGCGGACCTGCAGGCGGCCTTTCCGGACTGTTTTCTGGAGGACGGAACGCTGGACCGCAGAAAGCTCGGTGCGCGGGTGTTTGCCGACGAGACGGAACGGCTCCGGCTTGAGAGGACAGTGCACCCGCATATGCGGCGGCGTATAAAGGAACTGATCGCGCAGGCTGGCCAGGACACAGTTATTCTTGACTGTGCCATTCTGCTCGAGCCGGCTTTCCGGGATCTGGCGGACGAGCGCTGGCTGGTTGCGGCCGCACCGGACGTGCGGCTTACGCGCATCATGGAGCGTGACCACCTGAGCCGGGAGGAAGCCGCGGCAAGAATTGCGGCCCAGATGCCGGAAGCGGAGATGAGAAGGTATGCCGACCGTGTGATCCGAAATGACGCAACGCCGGCGCAGTTAGCGGATGAACTCAGTCATGTCGAAGCAGAAATCCCCAAAAAAGCATAAGGCGGCGCTGCTGATCGTCATTCTCGCGGTCGCGGCTGTGGCAGTGTTTCTGGTGATGCGCGGCCCGCTCAGCGAAATGCAGTACCCGCTTGCCTATACAGAGAGCATCCAGCGCAACGCAGACCGCTTTGGACTGGATCCCTACCGCGTGGCCGCAGTCATCAAGACGGAGAGTGACTTCAAGGCAGATGCCCGCTCACGGGCAGGGGCGATCGGCCTCATGCAGATTATGCCGGAGACTGGCGCCTGGATCGCAGAAAAACTCGGCGTTGAGAATTTCACGCCGGACATGCTCGCGGATCCGGAGCGGAATATTGAGTTTGGCTGCTGGTACATGCAGTTTCTTGACGAGCGCTTCGACGGCGATCCGGAGCTGATGTCGGCTGCTTACAATGCCGGCCACAACCGGGTGAAGCAGTGGCTCGAGGATTCGGCGGTCTCGGCCGACGGCGAACACCTGCACGATATTCCGTATCCGGAAACCAAAGACTACGTGGTCCGGATCGAGAAAGCCTACGAGACGTACCGGCGCCTCTATCCGAACGTGTTTAGATGAGACGGGCAGCTGCAGCTATAGCGCTGCTTCTCAGTACTGTTCTTCTTCTGAGCAGCTGCATTGGTGTTTTTGCACCCGAGGAAGAGACTGTACTGACACCAACGCCGGCCCCGATGACTTTAGTGCCGCAGGCCGGCGGCGACATGTTTATCGCGATTCCGGACGATATCCGTTCCTTTGATCCTCTTACGGTCACTAGTGAGGACCTGATCAATTTCCTGACGCTGATCTATGAGACACCGTTCACCTATACGGAAAGCGGGCAGCTGCAGAACTGCCTGATCGACAGTTGGAGCATGGATGAGGGGCAGCGTACCTTTACATTCCGCCTGCGCGAGGATGTCTTTTTTTCGGACGGTGACCAGCTTACAGCCGAAGACGTCGCGGCGAGCGGCCGCCGGGTGCTGCAAGGCAGCGGTACCGCTATGTCTTACCAGGAACAGGAAGAGGAAGGCGAACAGGCCGAAACGACCGGCGAGGAGCAGACGGTGACGCAGCAGACCGTGCCGGCTAACCGCTACTCGGCCTATAACCGCGAGATTCTGCGGATTGAAGCCACCGGGGAATTTGAAGTTACAGTCGAACTGTACGAGCCGGGGAATGCTGCTCTTTATTTCATGACGTTTCCGGTCACCAAGGCCAGTTTCAATCCCAGCAGCACGCCGGTGGGGACCGGGCCTTATATGGTGGATTCATATACGCCCGGCAGCGAAGCAGTGCTCGTGACCAATCCCCTCTGGTGGCGTGAGCCGGCCTACATAGACCGTATCGTCGCCAAAGCTGTGACCGGACCCACCCAGAAGCTGGAGATGCTCTCGACCAGTATTCTCGATTTTGTGACCACCGACGCGGTCAATTCAGGCAACTACAACATAACGGGGCAGTGGCAGGTCATTGACTACATGACCGATTACTACGACTGTCTGGTGCCGAACCTGCGCCATCCGGCGCTGCGGCAGGCAAATGTGCGCCGCGCTATTTCTGCGGCTCTCGACCGCCGGGAACTTCTTTCGACGGTGCTCCTCAATCACGGAGTTCCAAGCCTGCTCCCGATTGCCCCGGATTACTTTGCTGTCGATTCCCGTTACCGCAGCGGCCAGAGCAGCCTGAGCGAGGCGGCGGAACTGCTTGAGGAAGCCGGCTACCTCAAGCCGGAGGTCACGGATGATCCGGAGGCGGAAGAGTCCGGTGGACAGGGCTCACCGATGTTGCTTGAGCTGCGGCTGATCGTTCCGGATACGCTCGACAGCACGTACAAGCGCGAAGCGGCTCGGGCGATTGCCAAACAGCTCGGTCGGGTAGGTATTGGCGTAGAGGTGGCTGAGCTCAGCGAGGAAGACTACCTGAAAGCGCTCGAAACGAGTGACTTCGATCTCGCATACTGCAGCTATTATCTGAGTGAGGTTCCGAATCTTTCTTTCATGTTCGATGTCGACGGAGCTGGCAACTATGGTCATGTGGATGATCCGGAACTGACGCAGGCCATAAACGACTGCAAACTGGCAATCACGGAAGAAGAGGTCATCGAGGCCTGCGGTGTGCTGCAGGAGCGCCTCAGCAGTCTGCTGCCGCAGATCGGCCTGTACTTCCGCATGAACTCCATCATCTGCGACGAGGGTATTCACGGCATAGCGGATGTGCGGCAGAATGCTGTCTTTGCAACTGTATCCGACTGGTTCAACACGTATTTTGCCCAGACGGTCGAACAGGCCTCTGCTGCGCCGACGGCAGCGGAAACGCGGCGGCAGACAGAACCCGAACCCGCGCAGAGCGGACCTGCTGATTCGGAAGAAACACAGGAGCCTACGCGCGTCAGCTGGGGTCCGGCGCCCGATCCGACACAGCCTGGGGAAGAGGGAGAAGAACCATCGCCGCCGCAGCCGGAAGCCGCACCGGCTCAGCTCCCGGCTTCGGCTTCTCCATCCGCTGAGCGGACGCAGGCGCCCGCATCGACCCGGACGCAGAATGGCGGCATTCCGTCCCGAACAAGCTGGGGTCCGGCACCGGATCCGCCGCAGCCGGAGGACTGATTCTTCCAGACAGGGCAGGAGTTTAGGCGAACTCGAATCTGCAGAACGCCCTTACTGGAAACTCCAGAATCCTGTCCCTGTTTCGGAATCGTATTTTCTCTTGATTTCGCCTCCAATAACAGGGCGTAATTCTATTTCTGCAGTATAAGACACGATAACAGACATCGTGTGCCTTCCGGCTGTGCGATGCTGACTTCCGTCTTTGTGCGAAAACATCGCATGCGCATGATGATAATGCCGCTCATCATCATCCGTGACAATATTCCCTGTCAGGGACACCAGTTCCAGCATTCCCTGAATTCTTTGTTTTTCAAAGGTTCCTGATTCTGGAATAAATGTTTGTATCTCTGCTTCGCCGCAGCCGCCAATCCCAGACTGCTGAATGGATATTTTCTTATTTGCATAAGTCCAGAAGGCATGCAATGATATCGTCACCGCGATCCAGCCGAACGTAATACGTTTCATTGTATTTTCTGTAATCCATGATTCACATCCCCTTCAGTTTCAGAATTGTACCGCCGCGGGAGGCACCGAATATTCCAGCCGATCGATCTTTGTGCCCGCGCCGTTCGGATTTCTGGAGGAAATGCCGGCCGCAAGGCAGGAGGCTTCTTGGGGCAGCGCAGCAGATCCTCCCACAAGGTATGCGTGCAAAAGGGCCGCAGCCCTGGACAGAATCGTCTTCAGCTGCAGCCCTTGCAAGTGCTCTTTTGGTCAGGCTGTCTCTGCCACGGCCGTTATGGCGATCACGTGCTCTTCGTCAGCCAGCTCATAGACGTCAGATCGGGCGTTATTGAAATACAGGAACGTGCTGCCGCTCATGCCGCTGCTGCCGCCTATCTCAAGGCTGGTCGGCATGCCAAAGAGGGACCCCGCGTACTGCGTGCCGCCAATCTCCACTAGCACCGGCCGGTGCTCCCAGCTGTAGCCGCCGAAGACATACGAGAAAGTCTCGTTGTCCTGCGGGCTGGCGGCAGTCACTTCCGCGTTGTTGATACCCCCGGTTCGCACGACGGTAAAGGACTCGCCGGTATTGTAATCCGTAATTCTTGCCTCGGAACCAACAGGGAAGCGGGCATCTATGGCGTCCCAGGACGAAACTGTTCCCTTGCTAGACACGGCTCCCGTGTAGGCCCGGCCGACCGCAGAGCTGAATCTCGGGTTCGCGCCCTGCCGCACGGCCGAATCCGAGAACAGCACCCGCATCGTCTCGGCACCGATCTGGCCGTCTGCCGGCAGACCGTTGCGCTGCTGGAAACTGCGCACTGCACTGGTAGTCATATCAGAGTATTTGCCGGTAGCCCGGTAGTTGAGATAACCAAGGTCTATTAGCCGGACCTGGATGGAATAAATGTCCGTGCCGGTCGCGCCGCGGGTCACAACGTCCGGTGACTGCGTGGCGGCCGCTGTCAGCGGCAGTATCATAAACAGCAGCAAAGCTGCGACGTATCTTTTCATAACACATAATTCTAGCATATTGCGGCATTGCCTGCAATCCCAGAGGACAGGGACGCTTCCGCGGTGCGCTCTCCCTGCCTCCTTCACTATTTGTTCAACAGCTGTAAGCCGCTTCGTGATATACTTGATTTTGTGAAAGTATGTAAAACACAAGCCGGAGCGCGAACGGCATGACAATCACGGACATGCAGCCCGCCCGCCGCAGCAGCCGGCGCGTCAATGTCTTTTTAGATGAAGAGTTCGGTTTTGCCTGCTATATGGACATTGCTTCGCAGTTCGGACTGCGGAAAGGTGCCGAGCTCGACGAGGCAGATGTGGCGGCTGTCAGGGAGGCAGACGAACAGATTGCGGCCAGGGAGTATGCGCTGAGCCTCGCGGCGCGGGGTCCCCGCAGTGAAAAGCAGTTCCGCGAGAAACTCCGGGCGCGCGGCTATGGCCAGGCCGCGCAGGATGCAGCCCTGGATGTGCTGAGGACGTACGGATATCTGGATGATGAGGCTTACGCGCGGCAGTACTGTGCGGAGCTGGAGCAGAAGTACGGCCGCTGGGCAATGCGCCGCAAGCTGAGCGAGCGGGGAATTGCACCGGAAATCATCGACCGCGTGGTGGCGGAGGCAGACACGGACGGCGCTCTCACTAGGCAGCTGGAGAAGCTTGTTTCGCGGCCGCGCTACGAAGACCCGCGGCGGGAGTGGGACCGCATTGTCCGCTCGCTGGTTGCCAAGGGCTTTGACTACATGGAAGTGAAAGAGGCACTCACAAAGCGGCTGCGGGAGTGCGGGCAGGACGAATGAACAGTCTGAAAAGTGCCGCGGCCGCTATGCGGGAGCAGATCACAGCGCGGCTTAGGCACCCGGTGCTGGTTCACTGGCAGGAACAGACGACGTCGACGAACGATGATGCCCGCCGCGCTGCGCTGGACGGAGCGGCAGCACCGGCCGTCTTCGGCGCCGAGCAGCAGTCGGCCGGGCGGGGGCGTCTCCGGCGGCACTGGGAGACGGGAAGCGGCGAGGCCGTGGAGATGAGTTTTCTGCTGCGGCCGCAGACGCCGGCAGCTGTGCTGGCCGGATACAATTTTGCGGCTGCACTTGGCATCTGTGCGGGACTTGAGACCTGCTGCGGGGTGCAAGCGCAGGTGAAATGGCCGAATGACGTGGTCGTTGGCGGCCGCAAGATCTGCGGCATTCTGAGCGAGGCCAGTCTGCTGGGAGGAGAGGCAGCCTTTGTGGTGACCGGCACTGGCGTCAACGTCAACCAGCAGTCTTTCCCGGAGGGGCTCGGCGGCGCAGTCAGTCTGCGGATGCTGACGGGCACGGTTAAGTCCCGGGCCGATGTCGCCGCTGCCTGCATTGAGGCTGTGCTTGACCGTGCCGGGCGGTTTGAGCAGCTGGGATTTGCCGGCATTATGGATGAATACCGGGAGCGCAGCGCGGTTCTTGGCCGCGACGTGGACGTTGTGCAGGCAGACGGCACTGTGCCGGGACGGTGCGTGGACTTTGACCCGGACGGCGCCATTGTGGTCGACACCGGCGGCAGGCTCGTCCGGTTTCACGCAAACGATGTTTCGCTGAGAGGGGCAGGACTTCATGTATGAGGGCAGCATAACGGACGTAAATGGTCTGCTGATCGGTCACGCACAGGACACGCAGGGACTGAGCGGCGTCACGGTGCTGCTCGCCCGCGAAGGCGCAGTGACCGGGGTCTCGGTGAGTGGCAGTGCTCCAGGCACGCGGGAAACAGCCCTGATGGAGCAGGCAAAAGCCAAGGAACTCATCTATGCAGTCCTGCTCGCCGGCGGCAGTGCTTATGGTCTTGCCGCCGCAGACGGCGTCATGCTCTTCTGTGAGCAGAACGGTATGGGCGTGCACACGCCCGCCGGCGTCGTGCCGACGGTTCCGGCCGCTGTCATCTATGACCTTGAGTACGGGCGCAGTGACGTCCGCCCCAATGCCGGCATGGGCTACGCGGCGTGCATCAATGCCAAGCAGACCGTGCAGCAGGGCAGTATAGGCGCCGGGATCGGCGCCACGGTCGGCAAGGTGCTCGGGATGAAGCACTGCCAGAAAGGCGGCATCGGTACAGCATCGCTGACACTCGCGGGCGGTGCTGTGGTCGGTGCCATCGTCTGCGTCAACGCCTTCGGAGATATTTATGACAACGGCCGCATCATCGCGGGGGCCCGGACCAAACAGGGCTTCCTGGATACGGCCGAGTACATGATCACTCACGAAGTATCCACGAATGTTTTCCGGGATCGCAACACGACGCTTGGGATTGTGGCCACGGACGCGGTCCTTGACCGGGATGAAGCGACCAAGCTCGCCCAGGTGGCGCAGGACGGCATGGCCCGCGCCATCAATCCTGTGCACACCATGGTGGACGGCGACACTGTCTTCGGCCTCTCGTATGGCAGCAGACATGCGGATCTCAACTGTATCCTGGCGGCAGCAGCGGAAGCCACGCGCCGCGCCATTGTAAACGCAGAACTTGCGGTCGGAGCTGCGGTCATGTGACCGGATTCCCGGCAGCTGCGGGCCGCGTCCCGCCGGATTATCTATAAGGAGAGTTGTATGCGTAGCGTGATGAACGCGCAGCAGATGCGCGAAGTGGACAAATACATGATCGAGACCCTGCATATTCCGGGTCTGGTGCTGATGGAGAACGCTGCCCTTGGTACTGCCCGCCTGATTATGGACCGGACAGAGCCGGGAAGTGTGGTTCACGTATTCTGCGGCACAGGAAACAACGGCGGCGACGGCCTGGCCTGCGCGCGGATCCTGATGGCACACGGCATGGATGTCTACGTGGTCATCGTCGGCGATCCGGCCGGCTACAAGGGAGATGCACTCTCCAACTACAAAATGTTTGAGTACCTTGATGAACGGGTGCTGAAGATGAACCGGGTCGAGGACCTCTACGGCTGGCGGGTACCCAAGGCACAGGTGATCGTGGACGCGATCTTCGGCACCGGTCTCAGCCGCGAAGTTTCCGGTGTGCAGGAAGACGCCATCAACACGATCAACAAGAGCAGCGCCATGGTCGTCTCCATCGACATGCCGAGCGGCATCAGCGCCGACAACGGCCGCGTGCTCGGAACCGCGGTGCGGGCAGACCTTACGGCCACGTTCCAGTACCCGAAAGTCGGGCAGTATCTGTATCCGGGCCGGGACTACACAGGTGAACTCTCTGTGATCCCGATCGGCGTGGATGCCGGCGTTGATGAGATTGTGAAGTCCACTGTTTCGGTGTGCGAGAGCGATGACCCGGACGTGAAGATCGCGGAGCGCCGTTCGAACACAAATAAAGGGACGTACGGCCGGCTGTTCGTTGTGGCCGGAAGCCGGGGCATGGCCGGCGCTGCCGTCATGTGCGCACGGGCAGGTTACGCTGCCGGAGCCGGTCTGGTTACCGTCGGCGCTCCGGAGAGCATCACGGATATCGTGCAGATTTCGGCGCCGGAGGCAACCTGCATCCCGCTGCCGGAGGACAAGGGTCAGCTCTACGGCGGCAGCCGCGTTGCTGTGGCCCAGGCCATGTACCGCAAGACTGCCATGGCGATCGGTCCCGGTCTTGGCCTTGGCGAAGGACTCAAGGACCTCATCACGGACGTGGTCGAGGATGATACGCTCTGCCGGGTTGTGGACGCAGATGCGCTCAATGCCCTCGACAATGATCTGCATATTCTGGCCCATATGAAAGGTGAACTGGTCTTCACACCGCATCCGGCGGAATTTGCCCGGCTGCTTGGCACTGAGCTCAGCAGCATTCTCGAGCATCCGCTCGAGCTCGCCTCGGCCTTTGCCCGCAAGTGCCGTGTTGTACTGGTTCTGAAGGGCGCCACGACGATCGTGGCCGACAAGGACGGATCAGCGACACTCATTGCCGCCGGTACTCCCGGCATGGCCAAAGGCGGCAGCGGCGACGTGCTGACCGGAGTCATTGCCGGCCTGGCAGCACAGGGATTCAGCGCCCGGGAAGCGGCCATACTCGGCACGTACTACTGCGCCATGGCCGGCGAACGTGCAGCCGATCGTCTCGGTTCGTACTCCATGACGCCGAGCGACACGCTGGCCGAACTCGGCACTGTCATAGAGGAAACCTGCTCAGATGAAGCCGGTGCCTGGGCACCCGAACACGTCCCGTCCCAAATCCAGGCGAGATCACATGCCGCCGCCGCGGCCCATCCGGCAGCACCGCTCCCGCCGCGGCCGGCCGAGCGTCTGGCTCCGCGCCCGACTCCGGCTCCGGCATCCGTCCCTGCGCCGAAGGCAGCGCCTTCGGATGTGACTGCACCGGTTCCGACGCTGCCCGTGCCGCAGGAAACGCTGCCGCACAGCAAGGCGCCGGAAGCCGCACCGGAAAAGACGGCAGCTGCGGTCCTCAAGGAGCGTGTCGGGCGGCGGACCCCAGTCCGCGAGGAGACCGCACCCGTACCGGAACCGGCTGCAGTGGAGACGCCGCAGCCTGAGCCCGAGCAACCCGCGCCTGCGGAATCTGCGAAGACTGAGCCGAAACCGAAGAAAGCATCGGCGCCGAAACGTCTGGAGCCTGCCGAAGCTGCGGCACCTGAGACAAAACCGGAGCCGGAGCCGGCGAAACCGCAGAAGCGGGCCTCACATTCTGAATCGAGGCAGGAGCGCCGCCGGGAAAAGAGGCGCGAGGAGCGTGCCGCGGAAGAGCAGCGGGCGTCCGAAGGAGAGCGGGTGCGGGCGCAGCTCCATGAGCGGACTATACCCCCGGCTCCTACTCCAGTCCTGGCAGATACGGCACCGCACAGCCGGGCGGAGCTCGCACGGCTCGAGGCAGATCAGGCAAATGAAGCACTCACGGCGCAGCACCGCCGGGTTGCCGGTGAACCGACGGAGGCCGAGAAGGAAGCGCGCCGGCAGTCTACCGCAGCGCATGCTGCCGTAGATCAGAACACCCGGATTGCACCGCCGGTGACGCAGCCGGAGCGTGAGGCGATTCCAAAGGCGAGTGCAGTGCCGCAGGATGCCCGCAGCGAAGCGCAGCGGCACCGTGACGAAATCAACGCGCAGATCCAGAAGGAGCTTAAGAAGCAGGAGCAGCGTGACAAGCCGGTTCAGAGAACGCGGCGCCGGATCGGCTGAACTGAGGAACGCAGGCTGGGTCATTTGCCAGGTTCTGCGTACGCAGCAGGATTACTTGATATAGAGGTTCATTGAAAAACTAAACGCAACCCCCACGACGCGACCGACGAATCGAAAGCGGTTGCGGGAAATTTTTAGAATCTGATGCCCATAATCTGGCTGGATTCATTGGATGGAGCCGT
>JAAUYQ010000091.1 GCA_014805015.1 Clostridia bacterium
ATCTGTTAAGAGTCTCGATGCTGGCATCCGAAGATTCGTGAAGCAGTATAATCTAACAGCAAAACCATACAAATGGACCTACACGGGGGTACCGTTAGCCGCATGAGCTATTACGGACAAACTTATGCCTCGGGGTACTAGGCTGAGATCTGTCAGCCATTTGAGGACATTCAGCTGACGGATGCCGTTATGATTCATCTCCGGGTCTTCGTCTAGCACGAGCAGTTTTTTGGGACAGTGGTCCCGTATCTGCTCGAGAGGCTCTAGCTCCCGGCGCATCACGGCCGGATCCCGGACTGTGGCGGACACCTGATAGTAGCGAAGATCTCCGGGCTTCATCGCCACGAAGTCTACTTCGCGGCTTCCCACTTTGCCCGTGTACACTTGAAAACCGCGGCGCCGGAGCTCCAGGTACACGACATTTTCGAGCATAGATCCGGCATTCGTATTCTGCAGTCCGCCAATGACGCGGCGCAGTCCGAGGTCCACTGCGTAGTATTTCTCCAGGGTCCGCAGATGTTCGCGGCCCTTAACATCGTAACGGCCAGCCCGGTAGAGGATGAAGCTGTCCAGAAAGGCCTGGAGGTATTTTTCAGCCGTGCGCACATTTGTTTGGCGCCCACCGCTGCTCAAAGTATCTGCAATGCGTTTTACGGATATGCGGTTTCCGATGCTGTCCATCAGAAAAGCCAGTACGGGAAGCATACGCTGCGGATTTGTGAGGTTGTGCCGAAGAGAGATGTCCCGTGCCACGATGGCATCGTAGATGCTGGCCAAGTAACTGTCTATCTGCGCTTTGTCCTTAAGCCGCAGCGTAAACGGAAAGGCACTGGTCTCAAGATATCTGCTGTACATTTCCGTGAGGCTGCCCGCGGGCTCCGTGCCAGTCATATACTCTCTGAATGACAGTGGAAGCATCGGGATCTCCACATACCTGCCGGCAATCCGAGTCGCCAGTTCACTGGAAAGCGTGACTGCGTTTGAGCCTGTGAGGTATAAGTCCACATTGGAACGCTTGCACAGGCTGTTCGCCACATCCTCGAAGCCCGGACACAGCTGTACTTCGTCCAGAAAGATATATGTCATCATATCGGGCAGAACACGCGCTGCCAGATGCGCATATAGAGACTGAGGATCGCGAAGCCGAATATTTCCGAAATCATCCAGATCTACCGATACAATCTGACTTACCTGCACTCCATGCTGCAGCAGTTCGTTTTGAAACATTTTCAGCAGGGTGGACTTCCCGCAGCGCCGTACTCCGGTGACAACCTTAATGAGTTCTGTGTCACGGAGCGCGCGGAGTTTTTGCGCGTACTCGCCGCGTTCCACGAGTGGAGTCAACGTTAGCACCTCCTGCAGCAAAAAGATCAGAACATGCAATAACCTCGTACATTCTAAAAGTTTTTGCAGAAAAGTGCAAAAACTTTTGAAGTCAGAACATTTTTTGCAGACGAATGCCTTTTTGTACTGGTAAGCGTTCACGGCATCCTGACTGGTACTGCCGGCAGTCTGTCAAGAAAAAACCGCACAAGCGCTATCATCTGCAGGGCAGCGCTGTGCGGTAAGTTTCGTTTTGATGGAGCAGACGGTCGTGCCGTCAGCTGCGCACGGCTTCATTCAGCACAGTGAAGCTGCGGATGAGCTTCTGCGCGTCCGGCGACGCGCTGGCCGCCATGAGCTCGTTTGGGTGAAGTTCTGCATGAAGCTGCTCCCACTGTTCGGCGATCTGCTGCCTGTCACCCTTCAGCACGCGGCCCATAGTCTGCGAAAGCAGGATCTTTTCTGCGGAAGTCAGCAGCTCACCGCTTTCTTCCCGTCCGTGAATCGCTTTCAGGAAGAGCTTGCCGCCGGTCTCGTACATTTCTTCTGCTTCCTCGGCAGTATCGCTTGCATAGAGCCAGACACTCACGATGAAGTACGGCTCGGAGAGATACTTGCTCGGCTTGAATTCACTGCGGTAGATTTCCGCGGCCGGCTTTACGTCGTGGGGACTGAAGTGTGCCGCAAAAGCGTAGGGCAGTCCGAGCGCCGCGGCAACGTGCGCGCTCGAGTACGAAGATCCGAGAATAATCGGATGGACTTCCGCCCCGGCTCCAGGATAGGCACCAACCACTTTCTGCTGTTCCTGTGGTCCGAAGAAATGCATGATAAGGGCCACGTCGTGAGCGAAGTCGGCGCTGTCTGCGTATGTTTTGCGGATCAGGAGGGAAGCGGCGGCCGGATCAGTTCCGGGAGCGCGGCCAATGCCGAGATCTACCCGGCCGGGATAGAGGGCGTCTAATGTACCGTAGACTTCCGCTACCTGCAGCGGCGAGTGATTGGGCAGCATGACGCCGCCGGCACCTACCTGGATGCGGTCCGTCTTGGAAAGGATCCGCTGTATGACAACGGATGTCGCTGAACTCAGGGTGGAAGGCATATTGTGATGTTCAGCCACCAGGTAGCGGATCCAGCCAAGTTTCTCCACGCCGGCTGCAACTGCCGCTGCACGGTCAATGGCATCCCTTGCACTCTGACCGTTGAACGCAGTGACCAGATCCAGAACAGAAAGGTTAATATTACTCAAAACTGATTCTCCTTACGTACAGTGTCCGACGCGGTCCGCGCTGCCCCAGCACTGTACAGAACACTGGACGGATGTCCCCGCGCATCTGCACTCAGTATATCTTCCGCTGCGTGACTTGGGAAGAAACGGGCTGTGGGCGGTCTGTCACGCTCCGCGCGGATCTGGCTGCTGACTGTATCATGCGCGGGCCGGAGAGCGTCCAGCGTGGCGGCTCTGTCTTTCTGGTGTGACCATGTGCAAGCGAGCGCGCTGACAAGGCGAAGATACCCGTTGCCGGTATGTTCTGCTGTTGCCGGCATCATCTGTCTGTCGGTGTAACTGCATATTTTGAGTGTTCGCCTGTTGTGCGAATGATTCTGACTAAAAGGTACTGAGATGCACAGGTGTGACGTGCTGCACACAGCAGGGTGCGAGGCAGTCAGGATGAACTGCGGTGCTGTTCTCCCGCTATGGCCGCAGTACTTGGAACCAAGCATGATGCCTGATCTGCGTCTCGATCTGCGGCTGAATCGTGAGGCGAGTGCGCTGTTTGCATACGGATCGGCAACCTTGACGTATACCCCCATCGGGTATAATATACCCGATGGGGGTATACAGATGCAGACAAACAGGGAAGATCCTGGCGGGTCCGCTGCACAACAGGATACAAAAAGCAGCCAGGAGGAGTGCGAATGCACCCGCACGAAAGAAAGAAGTCCAGAGGAGTTCAGGCGGCTCACGAATCGTCTGAGCCGTATTGAGGGCCAGATCCGCGGCATCCAGTCTATGCTGGAAAAAAACAGCTACTGCCCAGACATCCTGAACCAGGTAGCGGCGGCCAGCGCGGCGCTGAATGCGTTTGGACGGGAGCTGCTGTCCAGTCACATCCGCTCGTGCGTTATTGAAGACGTTCGGGCCGGCAAACCGGATGCAGCGGAAGAGCTGATCACGACACTTCAGAAATTCATGAAGTGAGGTTTTGTATGACGCAGTACAACGTAACAGGCATGAGCTGTGCAGCATGCTCTGCCAGAGTAGAAAAGGCGGTCTCCGCAGTTCCGGGGGTGAACACCTGCGCGGTCAATCTGCTGACGGGTTCCATAGGTGTCGAGGGAGGCGACAGCGCGGCGGTGATTGCGGCCGTTGAGGCTGCGGGATATGGCGCTGTGCTGAAAGATGAAGGCGGAGCGGCGGGAATGGCGCCGGCGGAAGAGGCGCTCAGAGACCTCGAAACGCCGGCGCTCCGGAAGAGGCTGTGGACATCCGTTGCCTTGCTGTGTGCTCTTATGTATGTGTCCATGGGGCACATGATGTGGGGATGGCCGCTGCCATCCTTCTTTGCAGACAATGCAGTTGCTATAGGTTTTTTTGAACTTGTGCTGACTGTGATCATCATGTTGATTAACCGAAAATTCTTCGTTAGTGGGTTCAGGGGACTGATGCACGGCGCACCGAACATGGATACGCTGGTCGCACTCGGCGCTGGTGCTGCTTTCGTCTACAGCACCTACGCACTGATCGCGATGATGACTTCTCATGGTGCCATGGACCATGCTGCGGCGATGAAATGGATGGACGAATTCTATTTCGAATCAGCCTCCATGATTCTGACACTGATCACCGTAGGCAAAATGCTGGAGGCCCGCTCAAAAGGCAGAACGACCGATGCCATCAAGGGCCTCATGAAACTCACGCCAAAGACAGCAGTGGTTGTGGTGTCCGGTCAGGAACAGACGGTGCCGATTGAGCAGGTGCAGGCCGGCGACATTTTTGTCGTCCGGCCGGGCGAGAATATTCCGGTGGATGGTGTGGTCGTGGAAGGCAGCAGTGCTGTCGATGAGTCCGCACTGACCGGAGAGAGCATCCCTGTCGACAAGTGTCCTGGCGATGCCGTTTCTGCTGCAACCGTAAATCAGGCCGGTTTTCTCCGCTGCGAGGCAACACGGGTTGGCAAGGATACAACAATTTCTCAGATTATCCAGATGGTCAGCGATGCAGCAGCCACCAAGGCGCCTATCGCCAAGATTGCGGACAAGGTCTCCGGAGTCTTTGTGCCCATTGTGATCAGCATTGCTGCTGTCGCTATTGGCGTCTGGCTCCTTATGGGGGAGAGCACCGGCTATGCTCTGGCCCGGGGCATTTCAGTGCTGGTGATCAGCTGTCCGTGCGCACTGGGACTGGCCACCCCCGTAGCGATTATGGTGGGCAGCGGCGTGGGCGCGAAAAATGGGATTCTGTTTAAGACAGCCGCGTCCCTGGAGGAGACTGGCAGGGTAACCATTATCGCGCTCGATAAGACAGGCACGATCACAAACGGTACGCCCAGGGTCGCAGATATTCAGCCCGCCGAGGGCCTCAGCGCAGAGAGTTTTCTCGCTTCGATCGCTTCACTGGAGAGCTGCAGCGAGCATCCGCTTGCCAGGGCAGTGATGGAGAAAGCTGCGGAAATGGGCACCTGCTTTCATGACGTGTCCGATTTTGAAGCTCTGCCGGGTAATGGACTGGCAGGGAAACTGGGCGACGCAGAAATATACGGCGGCAACCTGACTTTCATCAAAACCAAAGTTGAGGTGCCGGCCAGTGCGCAGAAGAAAGCCAAGCAGCTTGCTTCCGAGGGAAAGACGCCGCTGTTTTTTGCCGAGGGAAACCGGTTTCTGGGCTTCGTGGCTGTGGCGGATACCATCAAGCCGGACAGCCCTCAGGCCGTGAATGAGCTCCGGAATATGGGTATCCGCGTGGTCATGCTGACAGGCGACAACAGGAGAACGGCGGAGGCCATTGGGCGCGAGGCTGGTGTGGACGAGGTAATTGCCGGCGTGCTGCCGAACGGCAAGGAACGTGTCATCCGCAAGCTGGAGGCGCACGGGAAAGTCGCGATGGTGGGTGACGGTATCAATGACGCTCCCGCTCTCACGCAGGCGGATGTCGGTATTGCGATCGGCGCTGGCGCCGACATCGCGGTCGATGCCGCCGATGTTGTTCTCACCAAAGGCAGTTTGCTGGATGTACCTGCGGCCGTTCGCCTGAGCCGTGCTGTGCTGCGCAATATTCACGAGAATCTATTCTGGGCCTTCTTCTATAACGCGATTGGCATTCCGCTGGCTGCCGGCCTGTTTGTTGGATGGGGTCTCACGCTCAATCCGATGTTTGGTGCAGCTGCTATGAGTCTCTCCAGCTTCTGTGTAGTCACGAATGCACTGAGGCTGAACCTGGTTAAGCCGTATGACTCAGCGCATGACAGGAAAATCTGCGCGAAGAACACAGATCGTTCGAGCCGAAAGAGCCCGAAGAATATGTCGATGAAGACAATCCAGATTGAAGGAATGATGTGTGCCCACTGCGAAGCGACAGTGAAGAAGGCACTCGAAGCCGTCGAGGGGGTTGGCAGCGCGGACGTAAGTCATGCGTCGGGGACTGCCACCGTCACTGTGGGAAATGTCCGAGACAGGGATATGTGGGATGCTGTAACTGCACAGGGATACGAGGTTGTGGAGATCCGTCCCGGGGCAGCGCACTGCGAATGCTGAAAAGAGACGTGCAGGGGTAGCGCGGCACGGATTGCGGCGCCAACCGGTGACGAGCTGCACGAGGTCTGCAAATCATCCTGTCTCGCCCTGATTCAATACGAAAAAAGGCTGGCCTGCCGGGCTCCGGCAGGCCAGCCGCCGTTCTGCGGAGTGTCGTGTCCGGCTTTTGACCGGCGGAATCTGAGAAAAGTTGCCGGGGCAGGCAAACAGGTTCTTTGAGACCGGACTGCGGCAGGTCTGACAGTCTCTGCCGCTCTTGTCAGGTTGTGCAGTGACAAACACCCTGCGGCTGTCCTGCCCGCCGCAGGCGCAGCGGGATAGCGGGATCCTCTATAAATTGCAGCCGCACGAAGGTCTTCTGCCGGGGTGCTTCCAGCTCTCAGCGCACCGGTTCAGGGATCCCTCAAGTGCGATCTGCCGCGGGAAATGGGATGGACAGGCCCTGCTGCAGGCGCGCTTGGCCGGTTGCGCACGCCGGGATCGTTCTTTATACTTCTGACATATGTGGGCTTTTGCGCGTCTGGCACAGAAGTGGAATGGTAGGTGAGAATTTGGAGATTGCAGATAAATTTGCGGCGGATGTCGCTGCGGCCGCGGATCTACCGGACGCTGAGATCCGGGACATGATTGAGACGCCGCCGGATCCGCAGATGGGAGACCTAGCGCTGCCCTGTTTCAAGCTGGCAAAGACCATGCGGCGCTCGCCCAGGGACATTGCCGCCGGACTGGCAGAAAAGATCGGCACCCCGGATTACGCGGACCGCGTGGCCGTGGAAGGCGGCTACCTTAATATATATGTCCGTCCCGAGGCTTATGTAGAGACTGTCCTGCTGCCGGCTGCCGAGGCTGGAACGGAATGGGGAAAGAGCGATGAAGGACAGGGCAGGACCGTCGTTATCGATTACTCTTCCATCAACATTGCCAAGCCATTTCATATAGGTCACCTGTCGAGTACCGCAATCGGCAGTGCACTGTACAAAATATACGGTTATCTTGGTTACAATGTCGTCGGCGTCAACCACCTCGGTGACTGGGGCACGCAGTTCGGCAAAATGATCGCAGCCTATAAGCACTGGGGCAGCGATGAGGAGATTGAAAAAGGCGGCGTGGACGCGCTTATGCAGCTCTATGTCCGCTTTCATACGGAGGCAGAGGCTGATGACAGTCTCAACGAGGAAGGCCGGATGTGGTTCCGCCGGATTGAGGAGGGCGACGAGGAAGCTGTCCGGATTTTCGGCTGGTTCAAGGATCTCACGCTCAGGGAAGCAGCCGGCGTCTATGAGAAGCTGGATGTAAAATTCGACTCCTATGCAGGTGAAAGCTTCTACGAGAGTATGCTGCCGGCAGTCATCGCGGAGCTGCGAGAAAAGAACCTGCTCGAGGAAAGTGAGGGGGCAGAGATCGTCCGTCTGGACGAATATGATCTCAGCCCGATGATTGTCCTCAAAAGTGACGGCGCCACGCTGTACGCGACGCGTGACCTGGCGGCGGCTGAATACCGCAAGCGGACTTACGACTTTGACCGCAACCTGTACGTGGTGGCCTACCAGCAGAACCTGCATTTCCGGCAGCTGTTCGCTGCACTGGAAAAAATGGGCTACGAGTGGGCCAGAGACTGCGAGCATGTGGCCTTCGGCATGGTCTCGCTGGAGGACCAGACGCTTTCAACACGGCACGGCAACGTGGTTTTGCTGAAGGACGTCCTGAACCGGGCAGTCGAAAAGACAATTGAGATCATTGACCAGAAGAACCCGGGCCTTGAGAACAAGGAAGAGATTGCGGCGCAGATCGGTATCGGCGCCGTGCTCTATTCGGCGCTGTCGCAGAGCCGGATCAAGGATATCACGTTCAACTGGGACCGGGTGCTCAATTTTGATGGGGAAACAGGCCCTTATGTGCAGTACGCCCATACACGCTGCGTAAGCGTGCTCGGCCGGGCCGGAGAAATCGGGGCCGAACCGGATTTCCGTGTTCTGGATAACCCGCAGGCGGTGGCCGTCATGAAACTGATCGGCCAGTTTCCGGAGGCGGTAAAGCTGGCCGCGGAGCGGAATGAGCCTTTCTATGTGACTCGCTCCATCACCGAGCTCGCGCAGGCTTTCAACCGCTATTATTACGATCACAAGATTATTACGCCGGACGATCCGGCAGCGACCGCAGCGCGTCTTGTCCTGACGCGCGTTGTGCGGGATGTTCTGAGGCGCGGTCTCGCGCTGCTGGGCATAAGGGCACCCGAGAAGATGTAGGAGGCTTAAGATATGCTGGATCTGAAAAGAATCAGAGAAAATCCGGATGCTGTGCGCGCCGGACTTGCCAAGCGCGGCAAAGAGACAAGCCTTGAGGAAGTGATTGAGCTTGACGCCAGGCGGCGGAGCCTGCTGCAGGAAGTGGAGGAACTCAAGGCGGAGCGCAACCGCGTCTCCAAGGAGATTCCGGCACTCAAGAAACAGGGCAGTGACGTGAGCGAACTCATGTCCCGCATGAAAGTCGTGTCCGAGAAGGTGAAATCGCTTGACGAGCAGGTCCGTGATGTCACAGAAAGACAGGACCAGCTGCTGATGACGATCCCCAACATCCCGAATGAGGCAGTCCCGGAAGGGAAAGACGACCAGGACAACCCGGTCGTGCGCACCTGGGGTGAGCCCACGAAGTTTGATTTCGAGCCCAGGCCGCACTGGGAAATCGGAACGGAGCTCGGCATTCTCGACCCGGAACGGGCAGCGAAAGTCACCGGTGCCCGCTTTACCTATTATGTTGGGGCCGGCGCCAGGCTCGAGCGGTCACTGATGAACTTCATGCTGAACGTACATACAGGGGAACACGGCTATACGGAAGTGATTCCGCCATTTCTCGCAGCCACGCGTTCCATGGAGGGAACCGGTCAGCTGCCCAAATTTGCCGAAGACATGTACAAGGTGGAAGGGGAAGACTTCTACCTGATCCCGACGGCTGAGGTGCCGGTCACGAACATGTACCGGGAAGAGATTGTGCCGGCCGAACTGCTGCCGATGAAATTCTGCGCCTACACGCCCTGTTTCCGCGCCGAAGCCGGCAGCGCCGGCCGCGATACCCGCGGCCTTATCCGGCAGCATCAGTTCAATAAGGTTGAGCTGGTGAAGTACGCCCGGCCGGAGGATTCCTATGCGCAGCTGGAAAAGCTGACGGCGGACGCGGAGAGTATTCTGCAGAAAATGGGCATTCCATACCGCGTTGTTCTGCTGTGCGGCGGTGACCTCGGCTTTTCCTCGGCGAAAACCTTTGACATTGAGGTCTGGATGCCGAGCTACGGCCGCTATGTGGAGATTTCCTCCTGCTCGAATTTTGAAGACTTCCAGGCGCGACGGGCCTCGATCCGGTTCCGGGACAGTGACGGTAAAGTGAAGCTCGTGCACACGCTCAACGGCAGCGGTCTTGCCGTCGGGCGCACATCGGCCGCTGTTCTTGAGAATTTTCAGCAGGCAGACGGAAGCGTGCGCGTGCCGGAGGTGCTCCGGCCGCTCATGGGCATTGAGGTCATCACGGGGAGGACGCCGCAGTGACCAGGCAGCATTCCCGCGAGGCCGGCCGCAGCTGGAACAATGAGCGGACACGCAGCATGGTGCTCGCGGCGGTGTTCTCGGCGCTGATTGCGGTCGGGGCCTTTATCCGCATTCCGCTGCCGTTCCTCTCGTTCTCGCTGCAGACACTGTTTGTCGCGCTCGCGGACATTGTCCTCGGCAGGCGCTGGGCAGTGGTGAGCGTACTTGTGTATATCGCCGTCGGGCTTGCCGGTTTCCCGGTCTTCTCCACCGGCGGCGGAATCGGCTACATCGTGCAGCCGTCGTTCGGCTTCCTCATTGGTTTTGTGCTTTGGGTCTGGATCTCCGGCTCGATTGTGGAACGCCTGCAAAACCCCACGGCCGGCCGTCTTTTTGCAGCGCAGCTGGCTGGTGTGTTCAGCATGTACGCGGTGGCGCTTCCTTATTATTACCTGATCATGACCTTCTACCAGGGTGACCCGATTTCGGCGGCGACGCTTTTCACGTACTGCTTCCTCAGCACAGCACCGGGAGACGTCCTGAAGAGCTGGCTTGCTGCGTGGATGGGAAAACGTGTCCGCTCGCAGCTGCGGATTTCAGGCCGCTGAGGCAGCCGGGCAGCCCCTGCGGGTCGGTTCTGCGAAGGGGCGGCGTCTGTGGTATACTTGGGTGGGTGTGTGTGCCCTGCCTTCATGGCGGTACGGAAGAATCCGGCCGCAGAAAGTGCCATGTCTGCCGGGCAGCGCGCCATTACTCAGCCAAGGATTACTAGAGGAGAGCTGCCCGACTTCTGCCTGCGCGGAATTCCAGGGCAAAAACGGATGGAAACCAAGACGGTTGACGAAAAAGATATCATACTCTTTGACGGCTCCATGGGCACGTACATGTCGGCGACGTTCGGCACGGATCCCGCCCTCTGCGAAGAGCAGAACCTGACACACCCGCAGTTCGTGGAGCAGGTGCACCGCGAGTACATTCAGAGCGGTGCGCAGGCGATCAAGACTAATACATTTGCGGCCAACACCGCCGCTATGCATACGGATCTCGCCCATGTCGAAGAGGTGATCGATGCCGCCTGCCGCAATGCCCGTGAGGCGGCGCGGGGCACTG
This sequence comes from Clostridia bacterium, assembly GCA_014805015.1. GTDB lineage: Bacteria > Bacillota > Clostridia > Christensenellales > Christensenellaceae > JAAUYQ01. Next base: position 10,704 of record JAAUYQ010000091.1, read on the forward strand.
GTGTGCGGATTTTCGCAAGCATCGGACCGATTGCCATGCGGTTTGCTGAGTCCGAGTACGAAGCCATCATTGACCGTTTCCTGCGCAACGGCATCAGCGAATTCCTCTTTGAGACGCATCCGGATCCGGAGATTTTTGCGCACGTGGCGCGTTACATCAAGACGCGGCTGCCGCGTGCTTTTGTCATCTGCGAGGGTTCTGTCGGCCCGGACGGTTACTCCCGCAGCGGTTTCAGTGCCCAGCAGTTTGTGGACACGGCCCGTGAGGTTCCGGAAATTGACGTCATCGGGTTCAACTGTTCCTGCGGTCCAGCGGATATGAAGCGCATCCTTGAGGATGTTGTCTTCTACGGACGCCGGGTCTCCATCATGCCGAATGCGGGTCTGCCCGACCAGGAGTCCGGACGCAACGTCTACAATACGGATCCGGAGTACTTTGCCGCGCAGATTGTGGAGATTGCCAAGCTCGGGGCAAGCTACGTAGGCGGCTGCTGCGGCACGACGCCCGAGCACATCCGGGCAGCGCGCGAGCTCCTTTCCCAGGGCGTTAAGTCGAGAAAACCGCTCCAGGTGGTTGCCCGCCCATCGCAGCGCGGCGGTCTTGATGACGAGGAGTGGCCGGTCTTCGAGGCCGTGAGCGGTCCTTTTGTGGCCGTGGAGCTCGATTCGCCGCTCAAGGCCAACGAGGAATACCAGTTCTATGAGAGTGCACTGAATATTGCGGACGCCGGAGCGGATCTGCTGACGATCGCGGACTGTCCGGTGGGACGTGCCCGTGCCGATTCCTCGCTGCTCGCATCCATCCTCAAGTACCGCTACGGTATTGAGACGATGCCGCACCTGACGTGCCGGGACCGCAACCTCAACGCCAGCAAGGCGCTGCTGCTCGGCCTGCATATGGCCGAAGTCGAGAACGTGCTGCTGATCACCGGCGACCCGCTGCCGCACGGCGAGCAGGAGGTCAAGAGTGTTTTTAATTTCAACTCAGTCAACTATGCGGCCTACGTCCGCTCGCTGAATGAGACCATATTTGAGGGCAAGCCGTTCAACATCACCGGTGGACTCAACGTCAACGCAGCCAACTTCAACGCGGAGCTGGCCAAGGCGCAGCGCAAGGTGAATGCCGGCATGCGCGGTATGCTGACCCAGCCGGTCATGAGCGAGCGTGCCCGCGAGAACCTGCATCAGGCCCGTGAGACACTGAAGGTACCGATCCTGGCGGGCGTCATGCCGATTGTGAGTTACCGGAACGCCTGTTTCGTCAACAACGAGCTGCCCGGCATCGAAGTCCCGCAGAAGCTGATGGACAAGCTGAAAGATAAGGACCGGGAGGCCTGCGGGGAGATTGCACTCGAAGCGGCCGTTGACTATGCTGACAAGCTCAAGGACTACGCCGACGGATATTATGTCGTGACGACCCTGAGACGGTCGGACATAAGCTGTGAAATCGTGAAGGAGATTAAGAAGTGATCATTATTGGTGAAAAACTGAACAGTTCCATCAGCAAAGCCTACGAGGTCATCCAGAGCCGCAACGAGCCGGCCATTATCAAAATCGCGAAGGCGCAGGTGGAACACGGCGCCGATTACCTGGATGTCAACACGGCCATGCTGGTGGACGAAGCGGAGGCGCTGCTGTGGGCGGTGAGGACGATCACCCAGGCCGTCGACTGCCCGATCATGGTCGATACTCCGAACCCGGACGCAGCCCGCTATCTCTATGAGAATGTAGACCTGGAAAACAGCATCATCAACTCCATCTCGCTTGAACCGGACCGCTTCGAGGGTATGGTGGAGCTGGCCCTCAAATACGATACGGGCGTTGTCGCGATGCCGATCTCCCCGGCAGGCATGCCGTCCAATGCGGAAGAACGCATCGCCAACAGCAAGGAGCTCATCGCCAAGTTTGGCGAGCGGGGCATCAGCCACGACCGCATCTATGTCGACGTCATCGCAGAAGCGGCCGGAGCGTCCTGGGAAGCGCCGCATGCCTCGATCCAGACGGCCCGCGCCCTGCGCAGCGAATATCCGGATCTGCATATCACGGCCGGCGTCTCGAATGTCTCATACGGTCTGCCGGAGCGCGGCATCCTGAACCGCGCTTACCTGTGCTGCCTCATGGCCAACGGCATGGACAGCTGCATTATTAACCCGCTCAACACGAACACAATGCTGCAGCTGCGCGCCTGCGAAGCCATGCTCGGCCAGGATGAGTACTGCATGGAGTACATCACGGCCTGCCGCTCGGCGGAAGACGAAGACGAAATCTAAGTGTACCGCGTCCTCATTGTCGACGACGAACCGGTCATACGCCGCGGCATCCGCAGCTGCGTCAACTGGAATGAACTGGGCGTCGAGATGGTGGCCGAGGCGGCCAACGGAGTGGAGGCCCTGACGCAGACGGCCGCGGACGCGCCCGATATTGTGCTGCTGGATATCAACATGCCGCACATGAACGGGCTCGAGTTTGCCGGGATCGTCAAGAAGCGGCATCCGCACAGCCGGGTTGTCATCATCACCGGCTACCCGGATTTCGACTACATGCGCTCGGCACTGCGGCTGGGGGTGGATGACTACATCCTCAAACCGGTCACCAGAGAAAACATAGAAGAGATCATCACCGGCCAGATTGCGGCGCTTCAAGCAGGCGACCGTCTGGCCGGTGATATGTATATTGAGGCGCGGGCGGTGGAGCGCGAGCTCAATGCCCGCCTGAAGCGCGAACCGCGTCCGGAGGGAGAGCCGCTGTTTCTCTCGCGCCGCGGTCTCAGACCAAATGCGTCGGTCTCGTTTGTCCTCCTGAAAGACTATCTTTCCGGCCTGGAAATGTGGCAGGGCGGGGGCGACGAGCTGGCGCGCTTCGCCATCCTCAATCTGGCGGCAGAGGAGCTGGAGCAGAGCGCTGCGGGACTGGCTTTTACGACCTACCTCAACGAAATGGCCCTCATCCTGACGTGTCCGGAAGATGAGGTGCAGGAGGTGCTCTCCACGCTGCGGCTCAGACTGCTCGATTTTCTGGAGATTCCGGTGGATTTTGGCGTCTCTGAGAGAGCGTCCTTCAGCCGCCTTCCCGACCTTGCCGGCCAGGCCCGCGAGGCGCTTGAGTACGCCTTTGTGCTCGACGATGCGCCAGTGCTCTTCTATACGGAAGTGGCGAGGCGGCAGGCAGCGCTCAGTCCGGCCTATCCGGCCCAGGAGGAGCGGGACCTGCTTGAGCACATGCTCTGCGAGAGTCCGGAGGAGATAGAGCCGCGGCTGGACCGCTTCTTTGCGAAACTGAAAGAGGCCGTCCCGAGCGTGCGGCAGGCCCGCATGTATCTGATGCGGCTGGTTCTCAAGCTGGTCAATACGGCCGGTACGATCGCGAGCTGGACAGACGGCGAAGCCGGCGAGGTGCCCTTTGCCGATGAAAACCTCGGTCTGCAGGTGGACCAGTTTGCCTCGCTCGAAGAGGTCTCCGCCTGGCTGAAGCGCTGCTATGCGGAGACGTATACCTATGTGCGCTCTGTGCACTCCCGTTCCCGGCAGCTGTATGTCACCATCCGGACGTATATCGAAAAGAATTTCGCCTCGAGCAGTCTGAATCTCAAGAAGTGCAGTGAGGATCTCTACCTGTCGGCGAGCTATATTGGCCTGATCCTGAAGAAAGAGTCAGGGCGGACCTTTGTGGACTTTCTGAACGAATACCGGATTGAGCAGGCTGCCCAGATGCTCCGCAGCCCGGATCTGCGCATCGGAGACGTTTCGGCGCGGGTGGGGTTCACACATCCCACCTATTTCAGTTCTGTCTTCAAGAAAGTGATGGGACAGACACCGAAGCAGTACCGGGACAGCGTGTGTTCGTGAGGCGCTCGCGGCGCTTCTCGACTCTGATGATAGCGCTGTTTTCGGTCTTTATCCTCAGCATTGTGCTGGTGATGAGCCTCTTCGGCTATGAGTTTTCCTACCGGCGGCTCACAGAACGCACCGTCGAGGATAATACTGCCATCCTGGCCGAAGCGGCAGACAATCTTGGCCGCTATATTGTAAACATCAAGGCCGTATCGGCGCTGATTGACCGGGACCGCGACATCCGCAGCTATCTGGAAAATCCGGACGGCGAAAATGCCGGCGTGCAGCGGGCGCGGTTTTCTGCTTTTCTGAACTATCTGCCTCAGATCGAACCGGCCATTGTGTCCGTGTTCATCTTCGACAGCAGCGGGCACGTCGTCTATGCGCCGTCCACACTGCAGCTCAAGCCGGGATACGACATAACAGGGGATGCCTGGTACGAGGCTCTGGCCGGAGACCGTACTTCGCAGCCGCATCTTATCGGCACGACTGTGCGGACGATGACGCGCAATGAAAACCCCTGGGTCATCTCCGTGGCCCGCAATATCCTGAACAGCCGCACGGGAGAGATCATCGGCCGTCAGCTCGTCGAGCTTGACTACGGCGTGATCGACCAGATCTTAAGCGATATTTCGCCGGGCGGCAACGGCTACGTGTTCATCCTCGACGAGGATGAGCGGATGATTTACCATCCGCAGCTGCAGCTGATCAACTTCGGCATCAAACACGAGAACACGCGGGCGGCGCTGGAGGCTGAGGATGCAGCATTCCTCGAGCAGGACGGCAAGCTGTATAACATGGTACCGATTCCGGATACAACCTACACGCTGGTCGGCGTGACCTATCTGGCCGCGCTTGAGAGCCTGTCCCGGCAGATGATCCTGCTGTATCTGCTGCTTGCCCTGGTGATGGGTCTGCTGGCCTTTATCGGCAGCGTGGAGCTGGCGCGGTATATCAGCCGGCCGCTCGCCCGCCTCGAGTCGGCAGCCAATGCTTTTGCTGCCGGCGGCCTCGATCCGGCTTTTGATGGCCGGGGCACTGTGGAAACAGAAAACGTGGCCGCGGCTCTGTCCGCCATGATTGAGCGGATCACAGAGCTGATGCAGCAGGCTGTCCGCGACCAGGAGCAGATCCGGGTGAGTGAGATCCGGGCCCTCCAGGCCCAGATAAATCCGCACTTTCTGTACAACACACTGGATTCCATTGTCTGGATGGCAGAGGCTGACGGCAGCGAGAATATCAAGCGCATGGCCGTGGCGCTGGCCGCGTACTTCCGCACTGTCCTGTCTTCCGGCAGTGACCTTATCACCCTGCGTGAGGAGCTCGAGCACGCGGAGAGTTATATGACGATCCAGAAGATGCGCTACGAAAACCTGGACTATACAATTGAGGCAGACGAGGAAGTGCTTGGGATGTACCTGCCGAAACTTCTGGTGCAGCCGCTTGTGGAAAATGCGATCTACCACGGTATCCGCAGCCGGGGCTCCGGCCGCATTGATGTGCGCGCCGGACTTGAGGGCGGGGATCTCGTGATTACTGTTGCGGACAACGGGCGGGGGATGCGGCCGCAGGAGCTTCGGGACGTCTATAAGGAGCGGCCGCCCGTTCCGGGAAGCGGCGGGATCGGCCTGCGCAACGTCCGCGAGCGGATGGAACTCTACTATGGCCCAGGCCGCGGTCCGGAAATCGAGAGCGTCTTCCGCGTGGGCACGACGGTCCGGCTGCGAATTCCCGGAAATGGAGATGCTGCCGCACCATGAGCCGAAAAGTCTACTATGCCATCATTGCTGCCTTCTGTGCTGCAATTGCCGTGGCATTTGTGCTGTATACGGATCTGCTTTCGTCGACGGCACGCGATCTGCGCGGCATCATACTGATCAAGACCGAAAACCCGGAATACGATTTCTGGCGGCTCGTAAGCCAGGGCGCGGAGGCCGGCGCCCGGGAGTTTGGCGTGAACCTGGAGATTGCAGCGCCTGCAGACGAAGACAGCCTGGAAGCGCAGCTTGCTCTGCTTGACTGGGCAGTTGAGCAGACACCAGATTTCATCGTCCTGGCTCCACAGGACCGCGTGCAGTTCCGCGAAGCGGCTTCAAGAGTCCGGAAGGCCGGGATCCGTCTGATCCTCATGGACAGCACGGTTGAGGCAGGAGAGCAGGCAGCAGACTGTTTTGTCGGAATACACAACGCGGAGGCAGCGGCACTGCTGAGCAGTGAGATGACCAAAGCGCTCGGTGGGCGCGGGCAGGTTGCGATCCTGGCCCATCCGACGGCAAGCTCCACGGCCCATGAACGGCTGGAGGCCATCTCCGCCGCGCTGGCCGGCTGGCCGGGAATTGAGCTTGTGGAAGTCGTCATCAGCGGCGACAATCCCGAGCGGAGTCGGGAAGAGACGCTGCGGCTGCTTGAACAGTATCCTGACCTGGCGGGGATCATTGCCACGAATCAGATGTGCACGCAGGGCGTAGCGGAGGCTCTGCAGCGCCATCCGGAGCGGGATATTGCGTTCTATGCCTTCGACACAGCTCCGTCCCAGAATGCGGCTCTGGAAGCGGGCATAGCGGACGGCTTCATTGTGCAGCTGGCATTCAACATGGGATATCTGAGTGTGCAGGCCGGCTGGCAGAGCTGCACAGACCAGCTTGCAGTCGGCCGGATAGACAGCGGTTACGTATACGCGACCAGGGAAAACATGCGCGAAGATGATATGGAAAAGCTCATTTATCCGTTCGTCTGATGTTCTGCTGACGAGCCGTGACATCTGCCAGATCAACGCGGCTTGCTGTGCCCGCAGATCTGAGGCGGCCCGCGTCGAAAGCGCAGCTTGTCGCCTGTCAGTATGGGCAGCAGAAGCGGCTGCTTCTGCAGGGCGCAGTCTGCCCGGTCCTGGACCGGCATGGGGATCATGGGATCCCGGGCAGACAATGACAGGAATTGATACCGGAGTGACAGGTGTAATGATGCAGACAAAAAGCGCGCTCGTGCTTCCATATCAGGTGGAAAGAGACATCTGCACGGCCGCAGAAAAAGCAGGCGCAGACCAGGTGCTGCTGTTTGGTTCGCGGTCCCGCGATCAGGCGCAGGCCTGCAGTGATATTGACCTGGCTGTGCGGGGCGGCGACTGCGCGCAGTTTGCTGCTCTGCTGGAGGAGCGTTCGAGGCTCCCCTGGACATTCGATCTCGTATGTCTGGATGGAACGGAGGGTCCGGCAATCGCGGCCAGCATCCGGCAGGATGGTATCGCGATCTATGACCGCCGGACGTACTCGGCGGCGGTAAGCAGGTATGAGCGGCAGACAGGCGTCCTTGACCGCATTGACTGGGAGCAGGCTGAGCGCGATGAAGTGTACCGCACCGGGGTTCTCGGCACGTTTCAGCTTGCATTTGAACTGGCCTCGGAGGCCCTGAAAGAAGTAATGCAGCGCTATGGTCTCACGGATCCCGGCGATACGGCCTCGCCCCGTGGAGTTCTCCGCACTGCCTCGCAGCACGGCATGCTCGAGAACGTTCAGCTTTGGTTCGGCATGCTGAACCAGCGCAATTCTTCGGTGCATGTATATGACGAAGAGGCTGCACAGGAGCTGCTGGTGCTTATCCGGGAACGGTACGTGCCGGCGCTCAAAGTGCTTGCCGCGGGGCTCAGAGAGCGCCTCCAGGCCCTTGCTCAGGATGCGGATCTGGACTGACCCGGGCTGCCCGGCGTGCATCGCGCTGGCAGACGGCAGGAGGGCCCGCGTGCCGGCCGGAACGAAGAGATTCTTGATTTTTTGTGCGGGTTTTCTTAACCCGCCTCTGACATTTCTGCGCTATCATATTGTATGAGGCTTTGCCGGTACAGAGCCGACCTGTAGGGCTCCTCAGGGGAGTCCGGTACGGACCGCAGGCACAGCGCTGCGGCTAGAAGCGAGGAGGGGGATATGGCAGAAACAGTTGTGCGCATGAAAAACATTCAAAAGCGCTTCCCCGGCGTCCATGCGCTCGACGACGCACAGATTGAACTGAAAAAGGGAGAGGTGCACGGCCTGGTCGGGGAGAACGGTGCCGGAAAGTCCACACTGATGAAGGTGCTCACTGGCATCTACACCCCGGACGGCGGCACGATCGAGGTAAAGGGCAAACCAGTGCAGTACAGAACGCCGGCCGACGCGCTGGCGGACGGCATCAGTATGATTCATCAGGAGCTCAATCAGATGCAGCACCTGACGGTGGCAGACAATATCTGGATCGGCCGCGAACCCATGAACGGATTTGTGCTCGACAAGAAGACGCTCGTCAGGCAGACCAAGGAGCTTCTCGATTCCCTGAACCTCGACATCGATCCCAATGAGACTGTGGCAAACCTGTCCGTGGCGCGGCAGCAGATGGTGGAAATTGCCAAGGCAATTTCGCTTGATGCGGACATCCTGATTATGGATGAGCCCACGGCAGCGCTGACGAATGCAGAAATCGAGGATCTGTTCCGCTTTGTGAAGGAACTGAAAGAGAAAGGTGTCGCCATCGTATACATCTCACACCGCATGGAAGAGCTCAAGCGGATCACGGATGAGATCACGGTCATGCGGGACGGGCAGTTCGTGGATACGGTGAAGACGGCGGACACCGATATGGATCAGATCATCTCCATGATGGTGGGCCGTACGATCTATGAGGAACCGAAGACGCACAGCATGGTTGCTGACGACGCCCCGGTGGTTCTCAAAGTGGAGCATCTGTCTTCTCCGGACGTGCACGATGTCAGCTTTGAGCTGAAAAAGGGGGAGATCCTGGGTCTGGCCGGCCTGATGGGCGCCGGCCGTACCGAGACAGCGCGGCTCATTTTTGGTGCGGATCCCAAGACGGGCGGCAAAATCTTCGTCAATGGCAAGGAAGTGGATATTGAGACGCCGCAGGACGCCGTGGAAGCCGGGATCGGCTATCTATCAGAAGACCGAAAGCGCTACGGGCTCACAATTGGTCTCTCGGTTGCAGACAACACCGTGATGGCGAACCTGGAGGATTTCACGAACGGTATCGTCGTCGATGAGAAAAAGATCGAGGCAGAGACCAGCAAGCACGTCAGGCGCCTGGCGCTGAAGACGCCGTCTGTCAAACAGCTCGTGCGGAATCTTTCGGGCGGCAATCAGCAGAAAGTGGTCATCGCCAAATGGCTTGTCAAGGACTGCGACATTCTCATCTTTGATGAGCCAACCCGCGGCATTGATGTCGGCGCCAAGAGTGAGATCTACAAGCTGATGAATGAGCTCGCGGCTGAGGGAAAGTCCATCATCATGATCTCGTCGGAGATGCCCGAGCTGCTGCGCATGAGCGACCGGATTGTCGTCATGTGCGAAGGCAATCTCACTGGGGAAGTGGACATCGGCGAGGCGGACCAGGAAAACATCATGCGTTTCGCAACGATGCGCAGATAATTTCGGAGGGTTGGAAGTATGACATCCAGAGAAGGGGCAGGCATGGAAAAGCAGCAGGGCAAAAGCCGTAAAGTGAGCCTGCAGCAGCTTTTGACACTCGCGTCCCTGGTCGTGCTGCTCATATTCTTTATGGTGTACGGCTCAGTGGCGAAGGGTATCTCGATTCCCTCTTTCCTGACCAATATTCTTGAATCGGCCTACTACATCGGCTTCCTTGCCATGGGCGTCACGTTCGCGATCATCACCGGCGGCATTGACCTTTCCGTCGGTACGATCATGATGTGCGGTGCCCTGATCGGCGGTGTGGCATTCAATGTCTGGGGATGGCCGATGATCACTGCACTGATTCTGTGCGTGGCCGTGGCCACCGGCTTCGGTCTGCTGAACGGCATCATGGTCTCCAGGCTGAAGCTGGTACCGTTCATCGCCACGATGGGCACGATGATGATCTCCCAGGGTCTTGGCTCGATCGTCTCGCAGACGCAGACGATGCGCTACCCGACCATGGCCGATCCGGACGGCTGGTTCAAGGAAGTGTTCCTGCGCACGCAGAGCGGGTTCCCGACCGGCATCTTCTGGCTGGCCGGTTTCTTTGTCATTGCCTGGTTCCTGCTCAACAAGACCAGGTTCGGCAAGTATACCTTTGCCATCGGCTCGAACGAAGAGGCGGCCCGCCTCAGCGGCATCGACACCAAGAAGTGGCTGACGCTTGACTATGTGGTCGACGGCTTCTTCTGCGGGTTTGCCGGCATCTTCTATGCGGCGACCTTTACCACAGTTATCCCCGGTACCGGCAACGGCCTGGAACTGCAGGCCATCGCCGGCGTCGTGATCGGCGGCACGTCGCTCTCCGGCGGCGTCGGCTCGATGACCGGTACGATGATCGGTGTATTTATTATGGCAGTGCTGCGCTCCGGTCTTATGGCCATCAGTGTGCCGCAGCAGTGGCAGACACTTCTCATCGGCGTCATCGTTATCCTGGCTGTCCTGATCGACATTGCCCGTCAGAACCGGGCCAACAAGGCGTAAGGAACTTATCCCCTTAGCGGTCCGTCTGAATAGTGTGCACGCGAAGCAGTGCACAAAGAGTCATTCCGGCAGACACCAATAGGCCGGAATGCGCGAACGCTCAGATTCTTTAAGGAGGAATTGGAAGCATGAAGAAAAGATTGGTGAGTCTGCTCGTGGTCGTGATGGCCTGCGCATTCCTGTTCGCAGCCTGCTCGTCGGACGACACTGCGGCCAGCGAGAGTCCGGCAGCTGAGGCAACGGAAGAAGCTTCTGCGGAAGCAACGGAAGCTCCGTCGGAAGAGGCAACAGAGGCGGCCAGCGAAGAGGCTTCTGCGGACGCAGAGGAAACAGAAGCAGCGGGCAGCGACGCGGATAACTCGGCCCTCAATATCCAGGTTGTGGCGAAGGGCTTCCAGCATCAGTTCTGGCAGGTTGTCAAGGACGGTGCTGAGGCAGCAAAGGAGGACCTTGGCGTCGGCACGATGGATTTCGTCGGACCTGAAGGTGAGAGCGCGATCAACGACCAGGTTGAGATGCTCAATGCAGCACTTGCCAAGAACCCCAGCGCGATAGTGCTGGCAGCACTGGATACGGAAGCTGTCACGAGCCAGCTGCAGGAAGCAGTCAGCAAGAACATCCCGATTGTCGGTTTCGACAGTGGTGTTCCGGATGCTCCGGAAGGCGCCATCAAGGCGACCGCCAGCACGGATAATGAAGCTGCAGCTAGCCTGGCCGCTGACATGATGATGCAGGACAGCACCTTCGCTGACAAAGTGAAGAACGCGACGCCGGAAGCTCCGGTTGTAATCGGTGTGCTTTCCCAGGATGCGACCTCAGCGTCCATCATCGGCCGCACCACAGGCTTCATCAACGGCCTGAAGGCTCTCGCGGAGAATGATCATCCGGGACAGGTAGCTGTGCAGGGCCATCAGATGTACGAAGAGGCCGGCGACGGCAGCCCGGCTGTGATCATCCAGGTGCAGGTTCCGCCGACACCGGATGCAGGCGATATGAGAAACGGTGCGCAGGCACTTCTTGGCACGGACAACCTGATCGGCGTGTTCTGCTCCAACGAAGGCGCTGTGACGGGTCTTCTGAACGCCACCAATGACGGTGCCGACCTCAACAAAGAGACCGGCACGTACAAAGACCTCGTAGTGGCCGGCTTTGACGCTGGTTCCACCCAGAAGGCCGCAGTGCGCGACGGCGCATTCCTCGGCAGCGTGACCCAGGATCCGTATCAGATCGGTTACCAGGGTGTTGCGCTGGCCGTCAAGGCTGCAAACGGCGAGACCGTGGAAGATGTTGACACCGGTGCCAAGTGGTATACTTCGGCCAACATGGATGATGCGGACATCGCAGATCTGATCTACGACTGATCGGAAACGAACGCACTCAAGGCGGGGGCGGGCTTAAGCCCGCCCCTTTTTTTGAATTATTCGGAGGAAAGAATGAAGATTGGCATCCGTCCCACAATTGACGGCCGTGAAAAGGGCATCCGGGAGAGCCTCGAAGAGCAGACGATGGGAATGGCCAAGGCGGCCAAGGCGCTGATCGAGAGCAACATTAAAGACCGTTTCGGCAATCCCGTGGAATGCGTGATCGCAGACACGACCATCGGCGGTTTCGCCCAGGCTGCTGCCTGCCAGGAGAAGTTTGAGCGCGAGGGGGTCTGCGCCACGCTGACGGTGACGCCCTGCTGGTGCTACGGTTCTGAGACGATGGACATGGACAAGACGACGCCCAAGGCTGTCTGGGGATTCAATGGAACCGAGCGGCCAGGCGCCGTGTACCTGGCTGCTGTCCTGGCTGCCCACGCGCAGAAGGGCATTCCGGCTTTCAGCATCTATGGACGGAACGTGCAGGAAGCGGACGACAGTACCATTCCGGATGATGTCGCCGAGAAGATTCTGCGTTTTGCCCGCTGCGCTGTGGCTGTCGGCGAGATGAAAGGACATGCATACCTCTCCGTCGGCAACGTTGCCATGGGTATTGCCGGCAGTATCGTCAACCCGGACTTTTTCGAGAAATATCTCGGTATGCGCTGCGAATACAAGGATATGTCCGAAGTGATCCGCCGCGTGGAAAACGAAATCTACGATACAGAAGAGTTTGAGAAGGCGCTGGCCTGGACAAAGGCGAACTGCAAAGAAAACGAGGACGTCTACAACGGGGAGAACGGCAAGAGCCGCGAAGGCAAGGATGCGGACTGGGAATACGTGGTCAAAATGGCACTGATTGTCCGCGACATGATGCAGGGCAACGAGAATGTCCGCAAGAAGGGGTGGAACGAAGAGGGGCTTGGCAACAATGCCATCGCTGCGGGTTTCCAGGGACAGCGTCAGTGGACGGACTTCATGCCCAACGGCGATTTCATGGAATCCATCCTCAATTCCAACTTTGACTGGAACGGCCGCCGGGCACCGCTTGTGGTGGCGACGGAAAATGACTGCCTGAACGGGGTGGCCATGCTGTTCGGTCATCTGCTGACCAACGGGCCTGCCATTTTCAGCGACGTCAGAACCTACTGGAGCCCGGAGTCTGTCGAGCGCGTCACCGGCTGGAAGCCGGACGGCAGGGCGAAGGACGGCTTCATCCACCTGATCAACTCTGGCGCTTCCGCTCTTGATGGCGCAGGCATGGCCGAAATAGACGGCCAGCCGGCGATGAAGCCCTTCTGGGAGCTGACAGATGCCGAAGCGCAGGCCAACCTGGATGCGACGGTCTGGACCCCGGCAAACCTCGGTTACTTCCGCGGCGGCGGCTACAGCTCCACGTTCCTGACCCGCGGCGGCATGCCCATGACTATGGCCCGTATTAACCTGGTGGACGGCCTCGGCCCGGTCCTGCAGGTCGCAGAAGGCTGGTCTGTGGAGCTGCCGGAAGAAGTGAATGAAACGCTGTGGGCCCGCACGGACCGCGGCTGGCCCTGCACGTGGTTCGTTCCGCGGCTCACCGGTGAAGGCGCGTTCCGTGACGTGTATGAGGTGATGGCACACTGGGGCGCCAATCACGGCGCTTCCGTCTACGGCCACGTGGGAGCTGACTTCCTGACGCTCGCCAGCATGCTCCGCATCCCGGTAAATATGCACAATGTGCCGCTCGATGAGGTGTACCGCCCGAGCGCCTGGAACGCCTTTGGCACGCAGGAGATTGAGGGCGCAGACTACCGCGCCTGCAAGAACTACGGTCCGCTCTACAAATAAGAAACAAGCCTGAGATCTACAGGAGCCTGCCGGCAGCGGCAGGCTCTTTTTTGGAACTGGCCGAGAAGCCGCACAGTATCAGGACGAAGTCCCCGGCAGGATGACAAGTTCCGCCAGGTATAGTAGGATTTCTGTGTCCGGACTTCAGCTGGGACGGTCGCGGCAGCCGGCAGTGCCGCCAAGGCGTAAGTGTGCCGGTCATCACAGGAAAACCAGTCGCGGGATCTGCAGAACTGCCGCGCTGCTGACATCTGACATTTGCGGAGGAAACTACGTTGAGACGCGTCGTCGTATGGCTGACAGTCGCTCTGCTGACTGTCCTGACAGCCTGCAGTCTGAACGGTGCGCCCGAAGAAGGGCCGAACGTCCTTGTTGCTTATTATTCGGCATCCGGCAACACGCGTCGTGTTGCCGAGAATATCGCAGAAGCGACCGGCGGCGACACTTTCGAGATCGTGCCGCAGGAACCGTATACCGAGGAGGATCTGGCCTGGCAGGGCGGCGACAGCCGGGTTCTGCGCGAACATGAGAGTCCCGAGCTGCAGAATGTACCGCTGGCAAACGATGTGGTACCAGACTGGGACTCCTACGATGTCGTGTTTATCGGCTATCCTATCTGGTGGGGCGAAGCAGCCTGGCCGGCAGCCACGTTTGCGTCAAGTCAGGATTTCAGCGGCAAAACAGTTGTCGCTTTCTGTACATCGTCCAGTTCGGGAATCGGAATGAGCTGGACGGAACTTGCGGAACGAGCCGGTACGGGCGAGTGGAAACTGGAGAAGCGGTTTCCGTCTGATGTCGATACTGCGACAGTCAGGGACTGGGTGAAAAGCCTGGAGCTCCCGTAAGACTGCAGGCCGAACCCAGGCCGCGACCTGAGCGCTCCGGGGGACACGGCCGTCTCCATATTACGCAGACAGAAAAGGCAGTGGAACCAGCCGCACACGGTACGTTCCGCTGCCTATTGACGTCTGACCGTTTTGCTGCACTCAGGCCGGCTGAAGCAGCGGCACGAGCGTTGAGACGAGCATATATGTCTGCGTCGGGAACGCAAAGATCATACGCCGCAGATCCGCGCCCGTAAGCTTTTCATTGATGATCAGGGTCAGGAAATCGATCCAGGGACCACCGTCGCTGCCATAGACCGCGGCGCCTGCCAGATGTCCCTCTTTGTCGATCACAAAGGTCAGGCTGATATCGGTTTCGCGGTTGTCGATCCACTCGTTCTGAGGACCGTACGGCACCGGGACCACTCTGTACTTTTCCGGCTCCTTCGCAGCTGCGTCGCTTGGCACGCCGACCTGGGCAATCCGCGGCAGGGTGAACACCAGGTTGGGGATCACCGGATACCGGATAGGCTCTGTGCTGAGACCGAGGATCTGAGCTGCAATGTAGTTCGAGTCGAATTCGGCTACCGGCGTGAGCTTTGGCTCGCTGCTGTCCACCACATCGCCGCTGGCGTAGATGTTCGGCACGGAAGTGCGCAGATGATCATCCACTTTGATTCCGCGTTTACTCGCTTCGATGCCGAGACCCTCAAGACCGAGATCCTCCACGTTCGCCACACGGCCGGTGCCGCCCAGCACGTAGTCACCCTGCACCGTGATGCCGTTCGATGTGCGGACCTCGAAGCCGCTGTCTGTTCTGACGACTTCTGAAACCGGGGCGTTAAAGTGGAACACAGCTCCCTGGCTTTCCATTTTCTTGACGATGTCGCTGACATACTGCTCTGGATATGCCGCCAGCGCCCGGGGGGCAAATTCAATGATCGTGACCTGCTTGCCGAGCATCAGAGCCATGGAGGCAAATTCCATTGAAATGATGCCGGCACCAAGGAACACGATGTGATCGGGCATTTCGTCTATGCTCAGGAAATCTTTACTGTCGTGAATGTACTCTTTGCCGGGAACCGGCAGGATAGCGTCACGCTGGCCAGTGCCGATCACGATGTATTCGGCCGTCACAGTCCGGTCGCCGACTTTGACCGTGTGTGCATCCGTGAGCGTTCCATGGCCGTGAACAGTCTCGATTCCCATTTTCGTGAACAGCTGTCCGAGCAGGGGGTCGAGAGACCCGATAACTTTTTTCTTGTACGCCATCAGGGCCGGCCAGTCGATGGTGCCGACGCTGCTGACGCAGAGCCCTTCGTAGCGCTTCAGGCCCTCCATGTACTCGAACGGACCGTCCAAAAGAATCTTGGCGTCACATCCATAATTGGTGCATGTACCGCCCATCTTGTCTTCTTCAATGAAGGCAACACTTTTGCCGGCTATCCGAAGAGCAATCGCTCCATGATTGCAGGCATGTCCGCTGCCGATAAAAGCAACATCTACATCGTACATTTTCGCTCCTTACCGCCGGGCACTGAGGGGTTGTGTCCCGGCTCAGTCGTCTGATCTGCCGCCTGAGCGGCGTGGAGCAGGCGCACGGTACGCGGGTACACGGCGCTGCCCAGAATGCAGCATCCGCTGCAGGCCTTGGCGGCGGAACTCCGGCTCCATCGTGCTGCGGATCTGCGCAGAGATCAGGCGTGGCTGTCTGAACTGCTACTTGTCGCCGAAACTGATTCCCATGTGACGGGCGATGCGCACAAGGTCGTCGTTGGGCTTCACCAGTTTCGTCTTGCCAGCTACCTCACTGAGTGGATTTTCTGTCAGCTGTCCCTTGACGCGCGCCACGGTGTAGCCGAACTTCTCTGTGTAGATCAGTTCTGCGGCACGCACACCGAACTGTGTAGACAGAATGCGGTCATAGGCGCTCGGACTGCCGCCGCGCTGCATGTGACCTGGAACGACGACGCGGGTCTCGATTTCTGTGGCGTTTTCGATAGACTTTGCCAGACGCAGCGCAGCTGACGCGAAGCCTTCTTCCTCGCGGAAGCGTTGGATCTCCTTCCGCTTCATCTTTGCCTCGTCTGTCCGGAGCGCGCCCTCCGCAATAGCCACAATGGAGAAGGGCTTACCGTGGTCGGCCCGGCGGGCAACCGCATCGATGACGACCTGCGGATCATAAGGAATCTCCGGCAGGATGATGACGTCTGCACCGCCCGCAATGCCGGCATACAGGGTGAGCCAGCCCGCTTTGTTGCCCATAAGCTCGGCGATCATGACGCGCCCGTGACTGGCCGCTGTGGTATGCAGACGATCGATGACGTCAGTGTCGATGTCGACAGCGGTGTGGAAACCGAATGTGACATCGGTGCCCCAGATGTCGTTGTCGATAGTTTTCGGCAGGCCGATAATGTTCAGACCGCGTTCGCTCAGCAGGTTCGCTGTCTTGTGCGTTCCATTGCCGCCAAGTGTGCACAGGCAGTACAGATCCATGTTCTTGTAATTCTGCTCCATGCGCTCGACGCGCTCGAGCTTGTCATCATCCTTCTGATGCATCTCCTTAAACGGCGAGCGGATGGTGCCGAGGATGGTGCCGCCGATCGTGAGGATGCCGGACAGATCTGACGGCTTCAGGACCTTGTACTCGTTTTTGATCAGTCCCCAGTAGCCGTCGTGGAAGCCGATGAGCTCAATGTCTTCCATGCGCTCGTAGAGCGCCTTGGCAACGCCGCGGATAGCAGCGTTGAGGCCGGGGCAGTCGCCGCCGCTCGTGAGGATTCCGATTTTCTTTGTCATGTGCATTACTCCTTAGCGTGCGGCCCAGTCGACCTGGGCCTCGAAGATTGTGGCGTCCTGCGTGCGGCCGCAGATATAGGTGCTGCCTGGCGCATCGTGTTTCAGCAGCGTGACCTCCTCGCCGAGGTGTGCTTCTGTCACGTAGGCAATCCGACAGTTCTGCATCTGCATGGATTCAAGAAAAGGGACCGGATACAGGTCGCAGATCCAGTTCAGGTACTTTGTGTTATTCATGTGGGCGTTGATGTCCACATCACTGTAGCGAACCAGGCGCGTACCAGCACTCGTCAGTTCGCCCGGAGCGCGGAATTTCCTCGGATCGTCGAGCACCGGCGGTACATCAAAGTCTGCGGCATAGCCTCCCAGGACAGATGTGCGGGCAACAGAGCGTGCCTGAAGATCCAGCAGCATCCACTGCGAAGAAGCGCGCCCTACGATGCCCTCATCGTCCTCGAACAGGAACTGACGGGGAACGAAATGCGTCTTGGCCCGAAGAGCCCAGGTAGACACCCGGACCCAGGTCCCAAGGCGCGGATAGCGCTCCATCTGCAGATGAATCCGGGTGAGCACCCAGGCGAGTCCCCAGTTCTGTGCCAGTGGAATCCGTCCGAAACCGTAGCGGGCAGCATCGTCCTCGGCTGCCTCCTGCATCGTCTCAAAGATGTTGGAAGGCATCCAGGTGCCATTGAAGTCCACTTCCACGGAGCGGAGCGGTATTTCCTTGGTGTAAACGGTATCCATCAGAACATCAGTTTGCGTTCGGTCTCCTGGCGGGTGGGTATTGATGAGGCTGCACCCTTGCGCGAGACGGCAATGCTGGCTGCCGCAGCTGCGAGCCGCAGGCATTCGGCAGGGTCCATACCCTCGGAGAGACCGGTGACAAAGTTCCCGAGGAACGTGTCACCCGCACCAGTGGTGTCCACTGCATCGGCGGGGAAGCACTCCTGACGGACTGTCTGACTGCCGTCATAGTAAAGAGCACCCTCGCCGCCCAGGGTGACGACAAACTTCGCGTGCGGATATATGCCGTGCAGTTTCTGCAGAATGCTCTCAAGGGGCTCGCTGTTGCTTTCCCCTGCGAGTGTTGCAGCCTCCGCCTTGTTGACAACCAGATAGTCGACCTTGTCGAGCGGCAGGGTGGCAATAATCTCATCGCAGGGCGACGGATTGAAAACGACAGTCATCCCGCGCTGTTTCGCTTTCTCCATCAGATAGGGCAGATTGTTGACTTCGTTCTGCAGAATAAGAATGTCGCCTGACTCAAAGTGTGAGAGTGCATCGTCGATCTGCACCTCTGTGTTCATGCGGTTGGATCCAGGAAACACCAGAATGCAGTTCTCGGCTGCATCATCCACCTGAATGACTGTATGACCGGAGGGTGCGTCCACACGCGTGATGAGGGAGACGTCTGCGCCGGCGTCTTTTGCCGTATCAAGGAGAAAGTCACCGTCGGTGCCGAGTGTGCCGGCGAAAAACACATTCGCGCCGGCCTTTGCCAGGGCCACGGTACTGTTCAGCCCCTTGCCGCCCGGGTACGTGTTGCGCGAAAGACTTGTGAGCGTTTCCCCTGGCAGCAGAATATGCGGCATTTCGTAAACGTAGTCTGCGTTGAGCGATCCAAAGTTCAGTATTTTCATGGAAAAAGTTTGCTGCGGGCAGCATGTCCCCAGCATGCAGCGAGGGAGCGGAAACTGCCGAACCTCCTTTTTGAGTGATCTGATGCCACGCCGTACCGCTGTGGTCTCCTGGCTCCCCGAACTGGACAGCCGCGAACGTCTCTGCGGGCCCGTTCTGCCGCTGGCCTCCAGAACAGTGGAGACATGCTGCAGCAACGGTCCTAACATAAGCATACCTCGTTTGTGCCCGTCCTGCACCTTGCAGGGAAGTGCGGGAAAGTGGACTGCAGATAGAGCGGAGCCGGAGTACCGGAATGGATGTGAACAGCGCTGGCGTGCAGGAGATGCAGGCTGGACTGGACAATGAGTCGACACAGAGCTGGGCCACGAGGGCAGGACTGTCGTGAGTTTTCAGCCATTCTTTGGCGCCAGTCTGCAGCTATACGGCGGAAAGGCCGCCCAACTGTTCTGACTCAGCAGGAATGGAGAGTGCGTGCCCCCAGGCCGGCACGAGGACAGTCAGGACCGTTCCGTACCGCCTGCCTGGCTGATGTTTAAGCGCCAAGGGTCACCCGCTTTCAGATGACGGCAATTTGGTGCCGGTACATTCTGGGAAAACTGAGGATACAGATGTATGCAGCGGTTGCCGCGACCGGGGCGCAGGATGCGGGTGCATAGCTGGAGCAGGACACCAGCGATATGCGAAACCCAAAAGAAAAAGCAAGCTTCTTTTGGGTTTCGACTGACAGGGTGCCCGCGATGGGAGTCTCTTAACCGGCAGGCTGATAATGCCGAGTCCCAGACCGCGAGCCGAAGCGCAATACGTTGGAATCCCTCGCCGCGGGGGACTGCTGTAACTGACGGCCGGAGAACCGGCAGGGCAGGGGTCTGCCTTGCTGCGGTCCGCCAGCTCAGACGGACTCCAGAAACTGACGAACGAATGGCAGTGCAGCGCCTGCTGCGATGGCATCCTGCTTCTGTACGCCCGTCCGCAGGAAGTTATCGTCTTCCGGAAATGGGGAATACTCCTTGATTCTCTCGAACAGATTGTTCAGATCGGACTCAGTAAGATAGGGCGCCATGTGGCCGCCCAGGATGATCTCACAGTCGAGAATCATATGCACATTTTTGAGCGCCATCGCCAGATAATCCAGGTACTTTTCCCAGCGTTCCACCTCATCTCGGCTCCCGCTGCGGACTCTCTGCATGAA
>JAAUYQ010000092.1 GCA_014805015.1 Clostridia bacterium
GGTCCGTAGGCTCCGATGTCAGCTAATTTCTGTCTCGTAGTCCATTTTGGGCCGATTCATCCCCCACCTGCCGCCTTCGGCGCCTGAGGTGGGGGCCTTCTCGGCTTATATTGGTAAAGGGTTTGTGCCGGCCGCCTGCGGGTTAGAAAATCCTTAGCGGGCAGTGTCAGGACTGCCTCTTGACTGCGCAAGATAGGAGAGCGATATACATGAACGTTTACGACTTCACTGTAACAGACAATCAGGGAAACGAAGTATCCCTTGCAGATTACAAAGGCAAAGTGCTGCTGATCATCAACTCGGCCACACACTGCGGGTTCACGCCGCAGTATAAGGAGCTCGAAGCTCTGTATACCAAAGACAAGGACAAAGGCTTTGTCATTCTGGACTTCCCGAGCAATCAGTTCGGCGAGCAGGCACCGGGCAGCGATTCTGAGATCCATCAGTTCTGCACACTCAAGTACAACGTGGATTTCCCGCAGTTCCATAAAATTGACGTCAACGGCAGGGATGCAGCGCCGCTGTTCACGTACCTCAAGGAGCAGGAGGGATTCGCCGGCTTTGATCCGAAGAATCCGCTCACGCCGACGCTGGATGAGATTCTGAGCAAGGCGGATCCGAATTACAAGGATTCGAGTGATATCAAGTGGAACTTCACCAAGTTCCTGATTGACCGTGACGGCAACGTTGTCGAGCGTTTCGAGCCCACAACAGATATGGAAGTCGTTTCTGAGGAAGTGGAAAAACTGCTGTAGAAGTGTCTGCTCAGGAGCAGCAGAGATTCAAGGGCGGCCTGCCGGCCGCCTTTTTCCGTCATGCGAGGTCGGCAGAAGCGGAAAGCCCTGCAGTCCGGGGTTCCTTCGCCTATCCCGGCCGCGGGCGGAATGCCGCGGGTGCTGTGCCCGCAGCGAAGCCGGTGTCCGGAGCAGATTTTATGCGGGGTTGGATCCCCGGGCGCCCTGACCGTCTGCAACCCTGACGCAAGGAGAGATGTTTCATGTGGTATGATGAATCTGTGGTCTACCAGATCTACCCGCTTGGGCTCACCGGAGCACCGCACGACAACGACGGCGTTGAGGAACACCGCATCCTCAAGCTGCTTGACTGGGTCGACCATATCAAGGAGACCGGCGCCGACGCCGTGCTCCTCAACCCGGTCTTCGACAGCGACAGTCATGGGTACAATACACGCGACTATTTCCGCGTGGACCCTCGCCTGGGAACGAACGAGGACCTCGCGACTGTCACCAAGGCATTTCATGATGCCGGCATCCGGGTCATTCTCGATGGTGTATTCAATCACGTCGGGCGCGGCTTCTGGGCCTTTAAGGATGTCCAGGAAAAGAAGTGGGACAGCCCCTACAAGGACTGGTTCCACATCAATTTTGACGGCAACAGTGCCTGGAATGACGGTTTCTGGTACGAGGGCTGGGAAGGTCATTATGAGCTCGTGAAGCTCAATCTGTGGAACCCGGCCGTCGTGCAGCATCAGTTTGACGCCATCCGTTCCTGGGTCGAGCAGTATGACATTGACGGTCTGCGCCTGGACGTGGCCTACTGTCTGCCGCCCGAATATCTTCATCAGATCCGCGGCCTGGCGGGCAGCCTGAAACCGGACTTCCTGATTCTGGGCGAGACACTGCACGGGGACTACAACCGCTGGATGGGACCGGATCTGTGCTACTCGGTCACAAACTACGAGTGCTACAAAGGCCTCTGGTCGGCGTTCAACTCGATGAACATGTTTGAGATCGGTCACTCCCTGGCCCGGCAGTTCGGCCCCGAAGACTGGACGCTATATAAGGGTGCGCACCTGCTCTCGTTCCTGGATAATCATGATGTTACCCGGATTGCGACCCAGCTGAGCAACAAGAACCATCTCCGCCCTGCCTATGCCATGATCTTCGGCATGCCGGGCGTTCCCAACGTCTACTATGGCAGCGAATGGGGCATTGAAGGCAGCAAGTCGGACGGTGACGGCGCCCTGCGGCCGGCGCTCGATAAACCGGAGTGGAACGAGCTCACAGACTGGATCGCCAAACTGTCCAAAGCCAAGAAGGGCAGCAAAGCACTCAACTACGGCAGCTACCGCAATGTCGTTCTGACCAACAAGCAGATCATCTTTGAGCGGGAAGCCGACGGCGAACGCGTCCTGGTCGCGATCAATGCGGACAGTGAACCCTACACAGCGCACTTTGACGCCCGCGCCGGCAGAGCCACCGACCTTATCACAGGCGAGATGCACGATTTCGGCGGCGGCAGTGAGCTCGCCCCGTACAGCGCCTACTTCTGGCTGGTAGAGAGCTGAGTGTGCTCCCCTGACACGCGGTCATAAAGGCGCCAGGCGATGGCGGTTGCGGCCTGCCGTGCCCGGCGCCTATCAGAAAGGCCCCGCACCGTCCGCGTGCAGGGCCTTTCTGATATGGCGCTATTTTAAGCTAAATTTCCGGGATTTCACTGATCAGCTCTCCGTCGGCACACTCCAGTGCTGCGATTTCGCTGACAGTCATATCCGGGATTGTGAAGATCGGAGCCGTCGCTGTCTTTGCCTGCAGCGTTCCGGCCAGACTGTCACGCAGCCAGAGCGCCAGATAGGCGAGGTCCATCAGATCAATCTCACCGTTGCCGGTGATATCGCCGGCCAGTGCATAGACGCCGGTCAACTGACGGCGGTCGGTGAGCGCTTCCGCCATCCGCACCAGCTGCGTTATGTTCAGCTGACCGCTTCCCGTAACATCTCCTTTGTTAACAACCGTGAACAGGCGGGCGCCGCCCGGATAGTCGCGATGGTACATACAGACATTCTGCCCTGTAGCTATCCGTTCTACCGTGCCGCTCAGCGGCAGCAGCGCGCCCCGCGCGGAGAAGACTTCTATGGTCATCCCCTGTTCGGAGAGCTCGGCGTCGGCATCCTGCCAGCTGCGCCAGTACGTCGTATCCAAAGTCGCTGTCAGCACTTCCACCTGCTTATCCGGGTACTGCGCGAGCACCTCGGCCCAGGTCCGCTCGGCCGCAAGTACGGCTGCCGGCATCATGGCCATCATAAGGGCCAGGCAGATGATCCCTGCACGTATCACGCCGCTTCGTTTCGTCCTTGTCTGCATTTAATCCTCCGTCAGTTCTGAAGCAATGGAATCGGCTTCTGTCACCGCGCGTACAGCCCGGCAGGGATTCCCGTAAGCAACCATGTTCGGCTCTACATCCTTGGTGACGACGCTGCCGGCCCCAATAATGCTGCCTGCACCAATCGTCACGCCCGGCAGCACCGTCACGTCACCGCCAATCCAGACGTTATCCTCGATCGTTATCGGAGATGCTTTCTCGTAGCCCTTGTTGCGCTCAGCCGCGAGCAGTGCATGCGTGGAGGTGTAGCAACCGAAATTCGGCCCGATGAACACATAATTGCCGATATGAATCGGGGCTGCATCCATCAGGTAGCAGTTGTGATTCAGAAACACGTTGTCCCCGAGAAAACAGTTGTAGCCGTAGTCCGTGTAGAACGGAGTGAGAATGGTCAGGTTCTCACCTGATCCGCCGAGGAGCTTTTGCAGAATGGCAAACCGTTCGGCTTCCATCTGCAGCGTGGTCTGGTTATACCGGAAATAGAGTTCCTCCGCCGCCATGCGCTCACGCGCGAGATCCTCATCATAGTTGGCGTCGTACCACAGGCCCCGCTTCATTTTTTCGCTGTTTGTCATGTACCAGGCACCGCCGGCTGCGCGGCGGGCACTCTCCTTTCTGCACTGTGCTGAGCGGTTTCCTGTTATAGTACCGCCTGCTCTAATCCTACCTGCGGACCGGCAAAAATTCCACCGCCGACCAACCCTGGGCAGCGGCAACGCACAGAGCGGCTGCTACCGCTGCGAACTGCGCGTTCCGGCGCAGCCATTGCAGCGCTCCGACCATTTTCTCTTGCGCCACAATCCAGCGTCCTTACAGGCTCTCTCTGCGCCGGCTATTGGTCCGTAAAATGCATGATGCGCGTCTCGAATGGACGCAGCGCACCTTCTGCATCCGGATAGTTCGCTGCGATCAGATCAGCGTCTGCAAAGTCTGCCGGAACATCGAATGGCTGCGAATCCTCGGTCATGTTGCACGCGATCAGCAGATGCCCGTCCGCACTGTCACGGCGGTAAGCAAGGACTGTCGCGCTGTCCCTTTGAAGCGGCGTGAATTCCCCTGTGCGGAAAACAGGCAGCTCTTTGCGCAGCGCAATCAGCTGGCGGTAGAAGTTGAATACCGAGTCTGGGTCGGCCATTTCGGCTTCTGCATTGATCTCCTGGAAATTAGGATTGACCGGAAGCCAGGGCACGCCTTTCGTGAAGCCAGCATTCGGCTCCGTATTCCACTGCATAGGCGTGCGGGCATTGTCGCGGTTCTGCGCCTGGACAATCTCTATGGCCTCCTCTTCGCTGTATCCCAGCTCGAGGCCTTTCGCGTATTCCGACTTCACGGCCAGGTCCACATACTCGTCAAGCGGCAGGCGCAGGTTGGTCATCCCCAGCTCGCTGCCCTGATAAATAAACGGTGTTCCCTCGAGCCCAAGGAAGAGCGCTGCGAGCATTTTGGCACTTTCCTTCTGATGCGGCGCTTCACTTCCCCAGCGGGAAACAATGCGCGGCAGGTCGTGGTTTTCGAGGAAGAGAGCATTCCAGCCATTCTCATGCAGATTCTGCTGCCAGAACGTGAAATAGTCCCGCAGCGCGGAAACCGGCGGTTTTTCGTTTTTCCAGCGGTCATAACCGCCGTAATGGTGAATGGAGAACTCGAAGACCATATCGAGCTCCGATCCGTCTGTATAGGACCGCACGCTGTCGAGTCCCTCGAGACCCGCCTCCCCCACGGTCATAATGCCGTCTTCTGGAAACGCTTCGCGGCGCAGCTCTTTCAGGTATGGGTGCAGATCTTTCCCGTTCATCCATACGCCGTTGTCCACGTCTTTGCTGATGTGCGCGATGGCATCGAGCCGGAAGCCTTCGACTCCTTTACCGATCCAGAAGCGGATCATGTCATAGAGCTCCCGGCGCACAGCCGGGTTCTCCCAGTTCAGGTCCGGCTGGTAAGGTGAGAAGCCCGCATAATAGTACTGCCCGACTTCCGGCACCCAGTGCCAGACCGGTCCGCCGAACACGGCAGGCAGATCATTGGGCAGAATCCCCTCTTCTCCATCCCGCCAGATGTAGTAGTCATGATAGGGATTGTCCCGGCTTTTCCGGGCATCCTTAAACCACTCGTGCTGATCAGATGTATGGTTGAGGACGAGATCCATAATAATGGAGATACCGCGGCTGCGGGCCTCCGACACCAGCTCCTCAAAGTCCGTCATCGTCCCAAACATCGGATCAATGCTGCGGTAGTCAGAAATGTCGTAGCCATTGTCTTCCTGGGGCGAAGAGCAGATGGGCGAAAGCCAGATGCCGTCGATTCCGAGTCGTTCCAGATAATCGAGATTCTGCGTTATCCCTGGCAGATCACCTATACCGTCGTCGTTTGTGTCCTGGAAGCTTTTGGGATAGATCTGGTATAGGACAGCATCCTTCCACCAGTCCTTTTTTGTCTTGTCGAGCATGTTTCCTCCTGCGTCCTGGCCGCACCGTCCTGTTCGGCCGCACCTGTTCTGCCCGCACCCGATCTGCCTGCGGCAGGCATTCTTTTCCAAGAATCGTACGCCGGAAGCAGCCGCGGAACAAGAGGCGGGCTCCGCATCGCCTGCCTTGGTATAATCTGAACAGAAGGTCAGGGCTGTCAGTGCAGCCGGCGGTCCTGCCGCGTCTACAGGCCTCCCTGCAGGTCGGACCGGGCTGCAGCAAATGATACAGTTTTCGAAACAGAAAGGGGGCGCGCCGGGCAGATCCGCACTCCGAGAGCATCCGGCGCGAAAGTATGCACTTTAACTTAAGATCCATCCTGGCCGTGCTCTGCGCGGCAGCCTGGCTGCTGACTCCAGCGGCTGCTCTGGGAGCGCCGGCGGCCGCATCTGCGGATACGGCGGCGTTCCTCTACGAGGAGCGTGACGACGGCACAGCAGAAATAACCGGCCTGGCAGAAGGAACAGGAACGGTTCTGCAGATTCCAGTCGAAGTGGACGGACACGCAGTGACCGCCATTGCCGCCGGGGCCTTTCGCGGCAGTTCGCTTGAGCAGCTGGAGATCCCGGGCGGCGTGCTGCAGATTGGCGATGACGCGTTTGCGGACTGTGCAGATCTGCGCTACGTCTTCGTGCCGACCTCGGCAGCTACGCTTGGCAATGGTCTGTTTGCCGGCAGTGCGCTGGAATCCTTCACCCTGCCGGCTGGAATTGCTGAGATTCCGACGCAGATGTTCGCCGGCTGCGCCTCGCTCACGTCCGTGACCGTTCCGGCTTCTGTACGCGGAGTCGCTAAGGATGCCTTCACCGGCTGCACTGCGCTCAAAACCATCTATTTTGCAGGCACGCAGGCAGAGTACGAAAGAATCGACGTGGAGTCCGGAAATGACCTGTTCCAGTCAGCGTCCGTTCAGGCAGCGAGCACAGAGCCGGCCGGCTTCCTGTATAACCTGGTCGGCTCCAGCGTCGGGGACAATCTTACGGTGGAAATCGCTGGGCTGGCCGACCCGGCGGCGACTGGAACGCTCACCATTCCGGAAACTCTGGACGGCTATTCGGTCTCGAAGATTGGAAACAATGCGTTCCGTAACTGCAGCATGACAGACGTGGAGCTCCCCGGCAGCCTCACGCACGTCGGGGAATCTGCCTTCCGCAGCTGCAGCGCCCTGCAGTCCGTATCTTTCGGAGATGCTCTCGTGGCCATCGGGGAATCTGCCTTCCAGGGCTGCGGCGCGCTGGAGTCTGTGGCGCTGCCGGACTCGCTTCAGCAGATCGGTGCATACGCCTTTGCTGCCTGTACAGATCTCTCTTCGGCTGTACTACCCAACACAGCGGACACGCCTGGAGAGTATGCGTTTGCTTATTCGGGCCTGGTATCATTCCGGGTACCGCGGGGCTGGAACAACATCCCGGCAGGCACCTTTGAAGGCTGCCGAAATCTCGCTTCTGTGACGATCCCGGCGTCTGTCTTCTCGGTTGGTGAACAGGCCTTCGGGGGTTGCGGCAGCCTCGAACACGTCTACTTTCTGGGAAGCCGCGTGGAAGTGGAATCGATCCGCGTGGAGGACGGGAATGCTCCATTTGAAAGTGCCGAGAAAACGATCTCCAACCTTGTACTGAGCGTGGAAGCAGGCCCGGATGATGATCTCTACATCACGGGCGCGGCAGTCTCCGTGTTCGGTCTCGAGGCCGCATCGGTGCTGCCTGTGCTGCAGGCAGAAACGTCGGACTCGGCAGTCATCTGCGCTGCCGGTTCCGCAGCGGAGCCGGCAGCCGGGACAGATATTGTCCGAACCGGTATGAATGCACGCTGGACAGACTCTGCCGGAGCTGAGAAGACAGCGCAGTTTGTCATCATGGGCGACGTTGCCGGCAGCGGTCAGCTCAACATCGTTCAGCTGGTGTCGATTGCCCGTGCCCTTACCGGCCTTGCAGAGCTGCACGGTCCGTACCTGGCTGCGGCTGACTGGGACGGCAATGGCAGCGTCGATGTGGCAGACCTGATGCGCGAGGCCGA
This sequence comes from Clostridia bacterium, assembly GCA_014805015.1. Lineage (GTDB taxonomy): Bacteria > Bacillota > Clostridia > Christensenellales > Christensenellaceae > JAAUYQ01. The sequence continues at coordinate 7,605 of JAAUYQ010000092.1, forward strand.
GCTTTTCCTGAGCACTGCGGGCTGACAGCAAACGGAGCCTGCCCCGGACATGAAAAGACCTCCCGGAAGCTTTCCTGAAGCGGACCGGGAGGTCTTTTTATGTCATTTCGCGTCCTTCACAGGCCGCGTATCGCGTCTTTCATCGACTTTACATAGTCCCGGACATAGGGCACTGCTTCCCTGCCGTGTTCTGCGAGAAGCTTGATAATGGCTGAACCCACAATAGCGCCATCCGCGACCGCGGCCATGTCGCGTGCCTGCTGCGGCGTAGAAATGCCAAAGCCAATGGCACACGGCGTATCCGTATTTTCCCGCACCACCTTCACAATCGCCGGCAGATCCGTCGTGATTTCGCTGCGGGTGCCGGTCACTCCCAGGCTGGATACGATATAAAGAAAACCTTCCGCATCACGGGCAATCTTCGCAATCCGGTCCCGGCTCGTCGGGGCGACCAGGGAGATAAGGTTGAGACCGTACTTCTCGCAGAGCGGACCAAATTCTGCCTTCTCCTCGTAAGGAACGTCCGGCAGGATCAGGCCGTCGATGCCGAGCTCCTGGCAGGTGCGGATGAATTTCTCAGCTCCGTAGGAATAGACGACGTTGGCGTAGGTCATGAAGACCATAGGGATGGTCACGTCCTGCCGCAGTTCGCGCACCATATCAAAAATCCTGTCTGTCGTGACGCCGCCGGCAAGCGCACGTATGTTGGCTTCCTGAATAACCGGGCCTTCGGCTGTGGGATCGGAAAAAGGAATGCCGAGTTCGATGAGGTCGGCACCGCCTTCCTGTGCGGCGCGCACCACCGCCTTGGTCGTTTCAAGGTCCGGGTCGCCGCAGGTAATGAAGGCAATGAATGCCTTGCCGTCCCCGAACGCTTCTGGGATCTTACTCATGGATATCCTCCCCACGGTAGCGGGCCATTGCAGCGCAGTCCTTGTCCCCGCGGCCTGACACGGTCACGCAGAGGATGTCCTCCCTGCCAAGCTGCGGCGCCAGCTTCATCGCATAGGCCACAGCGTGCGCTGACTCTATGGCCGGAATGATGCCTTCAGTCCGCGACAGATACTCAAACGCATCCACCGCCTCGTCGTCCGTGATCGCGACGTACTCAGCGCGGCCGCTGTCCCGCAGCCAGGCGTGCTCCGGACCGACGCCCGGGTAATCAAGACCGGCCGAAATCGAATAGACTGGCGCGATCTGCCCGTGTTCGTCCTGGCAGAAGTACGATTTCATACCGTGCATGATGCCTTCCCGGCCGGTGGCCAGGGTGGCTGCTGTCTCAAACGTATCGGTGCCGCGCCCGGCTGCTTCCACCCCGATCAGCCGGACGTCCGGATCCTCAATGAAATTGTAGAAGCTGCCCATCGCATTGGAGCCGCCGCCCACACAGGCAAGGACGGCACTCGGCAGTCTGCCTTCTTTTTCCAGAATCTGCTCCCGTGTCTCTGCTGAGATCACCGACTGGAAATCGCGGACGATTGTCGGGAACGGATGCGGACCCATGACAGAACCCAGGCAGTAATGCGTATCGTCAATGCGCTGCGTCCACTCCCGCATCGTCTCGCTGACCGCGTCTTTCAGCGTCGCGGTGCCGCTTGTCACCGGCACAACTTCTGCTCCAAGAAGCCGCATGCGGTACACGTTCAGTGCCTGCCGCTCCATATCCTCAGCACCCATGAAGACGACGCACTCCATACCGAGCAGCGCGGCTGCCGTTGCTGTGGCAACGCCGTGCTGGCCGGCTCCGGTTTCCGCAATGAGACGCGTCTTGCCCATCTTTTTGGCCAGCAGCGCCTGCCCGAGTACATTGTTGATCTTATGTGATCCCGTATGATTGAGATCCTCACGTTTCAGGTAGATCTTGGCGCCGCCCAGGTCCTCTGTCATCTTGGCCGCATAGTAGAGACCCGACGGACGTCCGGCATATTCGCGGAGCAGTTCATTCAGTTCGGCCTGAAACTCCGGATCGTCCTTGTAATGGTCATAAGCCTGCTCAAGCTCGAGCACAGCATTCATCAGTGTTTCCGGTATGTACTGGCCGCCGTGCGGGCCAAATCGTCCCTTAGACATCTTCTTTACTCCTTGCGGGCCGCCGCCACCGCCCGGCGGATCTTATCCCGGTCCTTGTATCCTTCTGTCTCCACCCCGCTCGACAGATCCACGCCCTGCAGAAATTCCAGGCCGCCCACAGAGCTGATGCGCCCGGGATCAAGACCGCCGGCGAGCAGAAACGGCCGCGTCATGCCGCCGAGCAGCTCCCAGTCAAACGGGCGGCCGCTGCCCTGGCCGCTGTCAAGAATCACCATGTCTGCGCTGCAGGCGCAGGCTGCCTGCACGTCTTCCGGCCCTGCGACCTGAAAAGCTTTCCAGACGGTCCGTGCAGTGCCGCCCGGCCGCTGCTTCAGCCGCTCAATGTACGCTTCATCCTCACTGCCATGCAGCTGAATAATGTCGATCGCACCGGTATCTGCCAGCTTCGCCGGCACCTCCGGATCTGCGTCCACGAAAACCCCCACGGAACGGATCCCGGCCGCGAGTCCGGCGCTGAGAGCCGCAGCCCGCTCCGGGCTCAGGTTCCGCCTGCTTTTCGGAAACCCGATGATGAAACCAGCATAGTCTGCCCCGGCAGCATTGACACTCTCTATATCCTCCGGGCGCGTCAGGCCGCAGATCTTAATTTCCATCCGCTGCCTCCCGCATGGCCGTAAGCAGCCGGCGGGGATCTTCCGAGCGCATCAGCACCTCACCCATGAGCACCGCATCCGCTCCCAGCGCTGCCAGTGACCTGATGTCTTCCGGCGACGACACGCCGCTTTCGGCCACATACAGAACGCCTGGCGGAATCAGATCGCGAAGCCGCGCCGCATTGTCAAAGTTCACCGAAAAGTCCTTCAGGTTGCGGTTGTTGACTCCGATTATCTCTGCCCCTGCAGCGGCTGCCCGCTGAATCTCCGTCTCGTCATGCGCTTCCACCAGAGCCGCCAGGCCGAGATCCTGCGCCAGCTCGAGGTACATTTCCAGCTCCTTCGCTTCCAGCAGCGCACAGATAAGCAGCACAGCGCCCGCGCCCATGGCCTTCGCTTCCCAGATCTGATACGAGTCCACGGTAAAATCCTTGCGGATCATGGGAAGGCTTACTTTCTCGCGCACTTCACGGAAGATTTCATCTGAGCCCTGAAACCACTGCGGCTCGGTGAGGCAGGAAATCGCATCCGCGCCTCCCGCCTCATAGTCCTCTGCGAGCTTCAGGTACGGAAAGTCAGGCGAAATGAGGCCTTTGGAGGGCGAAGCCTTCTTGATTTCGCAGATAAAGCTGAGATGCGGCGCGGCGACTGCTGCCTTGAAATCCGGTGCCGGAGGCGCCTCGAGTGCCCGGGGCATCAGCTCTTCGAGCGGAACCCGCGCATGCGCTTCCTTCACCCGCTGCAGCGTTGCCTGCGCAATCTGTTCAAGAATGTTCGGCATGTCAGACCCTCGCGGAGATTTGCTTAAGCTTCTCCAGCTCCGCCGTCGCCCGGCCGCTGTCAATCAGTTCAGCGGCCAGGCGGATGCCCTCAGCGAGCGTGGGGGCAGCATCTGCCAGATAGAGGGCAGCACCTGCATTGAGCAGCACCGCGGTGCGCTTGGGTCCGCGATCTTCCCCGGAGAGGATGCGCCAGGTGATTTCCGCATTCTCCTGCGGCGAGCCGCCGACCAGGTCTTCCTTGCTGCCCCGTTCCAGTCCGAATTCCTCCGGCGTGATCTCATAAGTGCGGGTCAGTCCGTCGCCAAACTCGCAGACAAGGGTTGGGGCGGAAGACGTGATTTCATCCATATGATCCGTTCCGTGCACCACCATACCGCGCTCTACGCCCAGCTTCATCAGCACCTGGGCAAGCGGCTCAACCAGCGCCGGGTCGTACACGCCAAGCAGCTGCCGTTTCGGGTGCGCCGGGTTCGTAAGCGGCCCAAGGATGTTAAAGACAGTACGGATTCCGAGCTCCTTGCGGATCGGACCTACGTACTTCATGGACGTATGGTATTTCTGGGCAAAGAAGAAGCACATGCCGGCCTCGTCCAAAAGCTGCAGGCTCTGCTCAGGATCAAGCTCAATATTGACGCCCAGTGCCTCCAGGCAGTCTGCCGTACCGCTTCGCGAAGAAGCCGCCCGGTTGCCGTGCTTGGCGACTTTGACACCGCCGGCAGCAGCCACAATGGCTGCCGTTGTGGAGATGTTGAAGCTCTGGGAGCCGTCCCCGCCGGTGCCGACAATCTCAAGAATGTCCCTATCCCCTGCGTCAACCGGCGTCGCGTGCTCCCGCATAGCCGCAGCGCAGCCCGAGATTTCATCAATCGTCTCGGCAGTGGCACTCTTGGTGGACAGGGCCGCAAGAAAGGCGGCATTCTGCGTGGGGCTCGTCTCACCGGCCATGATTTCGTTCATGACGGTGTAAGCCTCATCGTAGGTAAGATCCTGTTTGTCGACGACCTTCATAATGGCTTCACGGATCATACTGCTGCCTCCTCCGACGTCGGTTTGAGAGCCACAAAATTGCCGATGATCTCCTGGCCGCGCGGCGTCAGGATGGACTCTGGGTGAAACTGCAGACCGTAGACCTGGTGTTCCTTGTGTGCGACGCCCATGATTTCCCCGTCATCTGTGCGGGCAATCACCTTCAGGCAGTCCGGCAGGGTCTTGGCATCGGCCGTCAGCGAATGGTATCTTGCCACCTCGATGCTCTCGGGCAGTCCCGCAAACAGCGGCGAGGCGGGATCCAGGTGCGCGACAGACTGCTTGCCGTGCATCAGCTCCTTTGCATACACGATGTTGCCGCCATAAGCGGAGCAGACCGCCTGATGTCCGAGGCAGACACCCAGAATGGGCACTTTGCCGCCAAACTCCTGGATGACCTCAATAATATTGCCGGCGTTCTCCGGACGGCCCGGCCCCGGCGAGATGATAATCCGCTGCGGTGCCTCGCCGCGGATCTCATTGATCGTAAGATCATCATTGCGCACAACCAGGACGTCCGGATCAAAAGAACCGATCATCTGGTAGAGATTGTAGGCAAAGCTGTCGTAATTATCGACCAAAAGGATCATAAGGATGCCTCCTTCGAAGCCTCTTCGAGGGCTTCCACGACCGCACCAGCTTTGTTGACGCGCTCCTGGTATTCAAGTTCGGGCACCGAATCAGCCACGATGCCGCCGCCTGAGCGCACAAAGACCTTACCGTTCTTGGCGTAGGCAAGCCGGATCGCAATGCATGTGTCCATGTTGCCGGAGAAATCGAGGTAGCCGACAGCGCCGCCGTAGACCCCGCGCTTATCGTCCTCGAGTTCGTTGATAATTTCCATGGCCCGGATCTTCGGCGCTCCCGAGAGTGTCCCGGCAGGCAGCACAGCCTCGAGGGCATCGAGAGCATCCTTGTCTTCCCGCAGATTCCCCCGCACAGTGGAACCGATATGCATCACGTGCGAGAAGCGCAGCACTTCCTGGTACTTCTCCACGTCCACAGAGCCGATTTCGCAGACTTTCCCGAGATCATTGCGTCCAAGATCGACCAGCATGTTATGCTCCGCGAGCTCCTTGGCATCCCGTCTGAGCTCCTTCTCAAGCTCGATGTCTTCCGCTCTTGTCTTCCCGCGCGGCCGTGTGCCGGCGAGCGGAAAAGTATGGACGACACCGTCTTCCAGCTTCACCAGCGTTTCCGGGGAAGCTCCGGCGAGCTCCATCTGGTCACTGCTGAAGAAGAACATGTACGGCGACGGGTTCGTGGTGCGGAGCAGCCGGTAGGCGTCGAGCAGGGATCCCTCAAAACCTGCTTCCAGGCGGTTCGACAGCACTACCTGGAAGATGTCGCCCTCCCGGATGTACTCCTTGCCTTTTTCCACCATCTCCTTATACGCGTCCAGGTCGTAGAGCGGTGTGAGCGGCGTTGTGAGGTGCCCGTGCGCCTCAGGCGCCGGCGTACCCTGGCGCAGCAGATCCGCCATACGGTCGAGCTCAGCGCAGGCCTCCTCATAGCTGCTGTCCAGACTGCGGGCGTCAGCATTGGCAATGAGGATGATCTTCTGGCGGTAGTTGTCAAAGACAATGACCTTGTCAAACAGCATCAGGTCGAGGTCCTGAAACTGCTCCCTGTCAGTCGCATCCAGAACCAGCGAGGGCTCAGCATATTTGAGGTAATCGTAGGAGAAGTAACCGACCAGGCCGCCGGTAAAGGGCGGCATGCCGTCTACATGGGCGCTCTTGTGCTCTTCAAGCAGCTCCCGCAACCGCTCCGCCGGATGATCCACCCGCTGGGTATGCTCGCCGCCGTTCTTTGTCCTGAGAATCCCGTCCTTGCACGTAATTTCCATTCTGGGCTCAAAGCCGAGAAACGTATATCTGCCCCAGTGCTCGCTGTCAGCTGCGGACTCCAGCAGAAAACAGTGGTCGCTCACGCCGCGCAGGATGCGCAGCGCCTGGATGGGGGTTATAAAATCGGAAAGAAGCTCACGGGCGACAGGGACAGACCGGATAGTTTCCTCCTCCGCAAGCCCGCGTGCCTCCACCAGTGATGGATAGTACATAAATCCGATGCCTTTCTTTCGTGGACAGGCAAACACAAAAAAACCCGCCCATGACCAAATAAACGCCAAGGACGAGCCACTGCTCGCGGTGCCACCTCGCTTCGCAGAAAAGATTCTGCGCACTCTGCGGGATTCCAGTAAATCCCCGACAACTCACGTGTGTCTGACGTCGCAGCTTACTTAGGCAGATGCCTGTTCACTGCGCCCTCCGCGGGCCATCTTCGGATGCGCTCCTGCCTGGCTTTCACCACTCCAGACTCGCTGTAAGGCCGCTTTTCCGCTTCCTTCCGCATCAACGGTTTCGTTCGCTGTAATTCCGTATACATCTTAGGCAGGGAAGGAGCGCATGTCAAGCCAACCGCGGAAAGTTTCTGTGGCTGACTACAGAAATGTACGCACACTGCGGTGCAGCCGAAACCGAGCATGCCATGCGCGGTATTCCTGAGAGGAGCCCGCCCAGGCGTTTTAGCTGTCACTTTACGTTCTTCCCACGTTCCCGTGGATCATGCAAACCAGGCGAGTGGAAACTGTATGGATCAGCAGAATCGCCTTGGGATCACGACGACTGAGCTTCCCCACATATTCTCTGTGCCTCAGCCGCAAGAATATCTGCAATCTGATCCACTGGGAGGGCGTCCAGAATCACGGCTCCGCTTTCGTTCTGTTGCTGTCCTTGCAATAGGCTATTCGTGTTTTCTCCTCATTCATTTCCAGCTTGCACTTGGCAAACCTGGCCTTCAGCGTTTCCGCTTCCTCCCGAGTGCGGCAGTGTATGATGGCGTCATCGGCGAAGCGCTCAAACGGCGCTTCCGGGTGTTCCCTCAGCATCCAGAGATCGAATGCGTGCTGCATGAAGACGTTGGCCAGTACTGGACTGATCACGCCGCCTTGCGGCGTGCCGGCTGTCCGCGGTGTTTCGTTTCCGTTCCGGTCAATGAACGGGGTCGTGAGCCATCTCGTGATGTACAACCTCAC